>DATMQU010000163.1:0-3566 GCA_035566715.1 Vicinamibacteria bacterium | reverse complement strand
CAACAAAACCGCGGCCGCGGGGCCCACCGCCCTGCACAACACGATCTACATCGCCCTCAAGGACCTGGGCAAGCAGAAGAAGGCGGGGGAACTGCGGCGGCGGGCCATCGTGCTCCTCACCGACGGCGAGGACACCGCCTCCCTGGTGAGCGACGAGCAGGTCTTGGAGCTGGCCCGCAAGACGGAGATCAATATTTACTGCATCAGCCTGCGCCCCAACCGGCCGCAGGACCGTACCCGCCTGGCCTTCAGCCAGGCCGAGTACCTGCTCACCGCTCTCGCCCGCGAGACCGGCGGCCAGGTGCATTTCCCCAACTCGCTGTCCGAGCTGGACACCGTCTACGACCGCATCGCGGAGGAGCTCCGCACCCAGTACTCGCTGGGCTACGTTTCCTCCAACCGGCGGAAGGACGGCAAGTGGCGGAGGATTGTCGTCCGCACCCCCGAGCGGGACGACCTACAGATCCGCCACAAGCTCGGCTACTACGCGCCCGCCTCGTGACCCGGGGGCGGCCCGACTACCACCAGACGCCGAAGTGAAACCCGGGTCGGTGGTAGCGGTACGCATAGTACGGGCGCGGCGCTACGTAGGCCCGATAGTGGTAGCGGCCGGGATAGGCGTAGTACCCGTAGGGCGCATAGTACCCGTATCGGTGGACCCGATAGGGGGCGGCGTAATACGCCCCGTAAGGGCGGGCATAGTAGTAATCGCCGGCCTCGGCCAGGGCCGGGGCGGCGAGAGCGGCGGTAAGGACCACGGCTCCGGCAAGCGTCGTGATCTTCATGCGGCACCTCCTAAACGACGTCTCAACCCCAGAGGAAGCAAAGGCCGTTCCCACGACCCAGTCTCAGGCCCGTCAACACTTTAGCCTCAGCCCGGCCCCCGCCATCCGTTCCGTCCCGGGGACAGCGGTGTCGTCTTTTAGTCTACTCCACCCACACCTTGATCGTGGCTTCCTCGTCCTCGATCTGCACGATGTCCTGGCCCGATTGCAGCGCCTTGAGCACGTCGGACAGGCGGACTTTCCGGGCCTCCCCGGAACGGCCCGCCTTCATGTGCCAGTCGATGGGGCACTCGTCGCCGAGGGCATGGACGAGGGCCAGCGGCACGTTGACCGAGACCCGCGACTTCTTGCCGCTCTTCTCGACGATCCTGACTTTCAGCCACTGGGGCGCGGCCGCGTTGCCCTTCGGCGCCGGCCCCGCCTTTTCCCCCTCCGGAGCCGCTTGGGCCTCCCCGGTGGTGGCTCGCTTCACTACGGCCAGATCGTCGTCGGCGGCAACCGCCCCTCCCAGGATGAGCGCGGCCCCCACCGCCCCGAGCACTCTTCCCAACCGCACCATGGACATGTGATCCTCCTCCTCGATCTCACTCGATCCAGATCTGAACCCGGTCGCCGTCCTTGCCCTCGATGCTCAAAATCTCGGCCGGCCGCAGCTTCTTGAGCTGTTCCCAGAACTTGCCGGCCTCATATCCCCGATGTCCGAGCTCGGTCCGCACCTCGTCGGGGAGGCTCTTGAAGACCATCTCCGCCAGGGCCATGGGCAGGTTGATGGAGACCTCGGGCCGGGATTGGCCATGGCTGTAGATGCGCACTCGTAGCCAGCCCGCGTCCCGGGGGGCGAGGCCCGGAACCGGGCGGGCCCGGGTCAAGGCCCCGGGGTCGAGCCGCAGAAGGTAGATCTGGGCGCGCTCGACGAGGTCCTCGTCCTTCTCCTCCTCCAGGATGCGCTTCAGCACCGGGACCGCGGGCTGGCCCACGTCCGGGCCCAGCCCCCCGAGCTGAAAGGCGGCGTAGTAGCGCACGGTCTTGCTTGGATCGCCCAAGGCCTCCTTGAGGAAGTGCAGGTGCCCCTTCTCCCCCGCCTTGTAGAGCCGGGCGGCCAGGCCCACCCGGCTCGTGCGCGCTTCCTGCGCGAGCGCAGGGTCGGCGGGCCGGCGGTTCAGGTAGGCGTTGTACTCGCCCAGGGCCCGCTCCGATTCACCCAGGTTCTCGCTGCAGCGGGCCATCCAGAAGCTGGCGGCTTCGGCCTCCGGGCCCTTGGCGTCCACGAGCGTGGCCCAGGCCTGCCGGGCTTCCGTGTACTTGCGGTCGAAAAACAGGGTCTTGGCGGCCCGCAGCCGCTCCGCGTCCACCTGGGCGAGGGCGGGGGCCGCGGCCAGGAGGGCGAGCAGGAGAAGGGCGCCCATGGCGGGGCGGGTCGTCTTCATCCCTCGAGCTCCCGCTTCATGAGCCGGATCTTCATCAGGAGCTGGCGCCGGGCCAGGTCCTCCCGCACCCTCTGGACGTCCCGCGCCCGCACGCAGGACTCGAGCGCGGCCACCTCCCTAAGCGCCTGCTCGACGTCGTTCAGCAGGGGACGGGCGCTCGCCACCGCCGGCCCCTCCGGGTCCACGAGCAGGGCCCCGCGGGTCAGAAGCTTGCGGCTTCGCTCGGAGGCCTCCCCCAGGTCCACCTTCTCGCGGTCGCAGGGGGGCGGGGCGGCGGCCACGCTCACCAGCACGTCCTGCGCCTCGCCCAGGTAACGCGCGGCCTGCTCGCGGGCCACGTTGCGCTCGAGCCGCTGGAGCGTGTCCTCGGAAACGAGCGGACGCTCGTTCCCGCCCTGGGGCCGCCCCGGAAGGAGGAGGAAGACCACCGCCGCCACCACCGCGGCCGCCCCCGCCCAGGACGCGACCACCCAGGGCCGGGGTCGAACCGTCACTGGGCCACGGTCCAGCTCGTCCAGGCGGGCCCCCACCCGGGTCACGAGCTGGGACAGGGGGATCGGAGGCTCGGCCGGCCGCGGATCGGAGGCGACGAGGCGGAGGACGGCTTTGAGCTCGTCAAGCTCCTTCCCGCAGGAAGAGCAGGAAGCCACGTGGGCGAGGGTGGCCCCGCGGGCGGGGCCGTCCAAGACCCCGGCCGCCAGGAGGGGGAGCCGGCGTCGTGACCGCAGGTGCTCGAACATCATGCGCTCAAGCCCGCCAGCCGCTCGCGCAGCCTCCGGATGGCCCGGTGCAGGCTGCTCTTGACCGTCCCCAGGCTGAGCCCGAGGACCCCCGCGATCTCCTCGAGGGTGTGCTCCTCGTAGTGGCGCAGCACGAACACCGCCCTCTGCTTCTCGGGCAGGGCGCGCAGGGCGGCCGCGATTTTCAACCCCACCTCCCGACCGAGCGCCGCCCTCTCCGGCGAGGGCTGGTCCGTGGCCGGCAGCTCGCGGGCCTCGTCGTCGAATGGGGTCAGGGTCCGCCGCCGCCGCTTCTCCCTCCGGTAGCGGTCGATCGCGTGGTTCACGGCGATGCGCGAGAGCCAGGGGCCGACCTCGGATGCCCCGTCCCACCGGACCGCATTCTGAAAGGCCTTCACGAAGGTCTCCTGCACCGCGTCGAGCGCGTCATCGGGGTTCCGCAAGTAGGCCAGGGCGATCCGGTACAAGCGCCGGTAGTGCCTCTCCATGAGCGGGGGCAGGGCCTCGCGGTCGCCCGCGGCCAGCCGGACCATGAGGTCCCGGTCGGAGGGGGGCCGGTCGTCGCCCGCTGTCCGCTCCATCGACTCGGGAGCCCTCCCGGGGAACGGACCCGA
>DATMQU010000162.1:0-2821 GCA_035566715.1 Vicinamibacteria bacterium | reverse complement strand
TCATGAGGACGGTGGCCGGCGCGTCGCCGGTCTCCGCGGGAGGAGTCGGGGAGGCCGAAGCCTTCTTCTTGACCGGGGATGGCGCCGCGGGCGCCTTCATGAGGACGGTGGCCGGGGAATCGGTTCCCGAGGGCTGGGCCTTCATGAGCACGGTCGCGGGAGAATCGTCTTCGGCCAGCGGCGGGGGTGCGAGGGGTCGCTCCACCGGCTTCGCCTTGGGAGGGGCGGGGGCCCGGGGGGGCGCCGCCTCCGCACGGGCTTTGGCCGGAGGCGCCGTCGCGGGCTGGATCTCGGGCAGAGCGATGTGGGCCAGGGTCGTGGTGGTCTCGACCGTGGGGGTCGCGGTCACGATCGTCTGGTCCGCCCCCAGCCCGCCGAACCAGGAGCCGAGGCAATACTCCAGATCCTGGACGAACGCGCCCGCGGTCTGGTAGCGGTCGTCGGGCTTCTTGGCCAGGGCCTTGCCGAACACCTCGTGCCACTTCTGGGGCACGAGGCCGTTCATTTCCAGGTTCGCGGGCTCGATGGGGTCGACGTGCACCAGCTTGTAGAGGATCGAGGTCACGTTGTTCCCCGGGAAGGGCTGCTCCCCGGAGAGCATCTCGAAGCAGCACACGCCCAGAGAGAAGATGTCGCTCCGCCCGTCGAGCTTGTCCCCCATGGCCTGCTCGGGCGACATGTAGGAGGGCGTGCCGAGGAGGGTGCCGGACTGCGTCATCTCGGCATCCACCAGCTTCGCGATCCCGAAGTCGGTCACCTTTACCCGATCCTCGTCGAAGAGGATCAGGTTCGAGGGCTTGATGTCGCGGTGGATCACGCCCTTGCTGTGGGCGTAGTCCACCGCGGAGGCGATCTGGCTGGCGAGGCCGATCACCTTCTCCGGCTTAAAGCGCACCCCCTTCTCGATGAGGGAGGCGAGGGTCTGGCCCTCCACGAACTCCATGGCCAGGTAGGGGACCCCTCCCTCCTCGCCAATGTCGAAGAGGGTGACGATGTTGGGATGGGAGAGCGTGCCCGAGATTCGGGCCTCGTGGTAGAACCGCTCGATGAACGACTTGTACTGGGGGCTCTGGCGCGGGATGTCCAGGCGGATGGTCTTGATGGCGAGCGTGCGCTTGATCAGGGGGTCGAAGGCCTTGTAGACGGCCCCCATAGCCCCGAAACCGATGCTCTCCTGGACCTTGTAGCGGCCGATGCTCTGGGGCATCTGCTCGGTTGAGCGGCTGTTGTCGTCCATATCCCCCGAGCCCTGCCTACCCCTCTAGTACGTTCTCCAAACGCGAAAAGAGCATGGCAAAAGCGTGGCGAGGCACCACACCACTGGGCGTTCGGACTTTAGCACCAAGGTGAAAAGGTGTCAACGCGAGAGGCGCTCAAGTCACGGAGAGGGAAGGGGTTGCGGTGTCGGGTTCGGGAACAACCGAGCGTCCGCGGCCGTATGGACTGCGGAGGCTCACCTATAATGGAGGCGCAATGACGGAACGCCCCCCGGTCGTTCTTGATTACGGGGTGTTCCAGCAGCCCCTCAGTCCGCTCTTCCTCGACTACCTGGGCGGCCGCAACGGCGTCGAGCGCTTCTTGGGCAGCGCGCGCTGGGACTTGGAGGCGCTCTCGGAAGCCAGCGATCGCGCGCTCACCCGCGAGCGGCCCCGGGAGGCGGTGGCGGCCGCGCTCGTGCGCCAGCAGGAGTCGCGGGGAGCCGCCCAGGCGGCGGCGCGGGCGGCCGAGCTCGGGGAGCCGGGCACGGTCGCCCTCGTGACCGGGCAGCAGGCGGGGCTTTTCGGGGGCCCCCTTTACGTGCTGTACAAGGCCCTGGGCGCCCGCAAGGCGGCGCGGCTCCTCCAGGCGCGCCGCGGGCGGTCCGTGGTGCCTGTCTTCTGGGTGGCCTCCGACGACCACGACTTTGCGGAGGTGCGCTCCGCGACCGTTCTCGACGAGAGCGGCCAGATCCGCACCCTGCGCTATTCCCCCCCCCGCGAGCCCGTCGCCCAGCCCGCCTCCCAGATCGTCCTCGACGCCACCGTGGCCGCCCTCGTCCAGGAGCTGCGGGGGTGCCTGCCCGAGGGCCTTCACCGCGACGAAGTCATCGCGCGGCTCGGCGAGTGTTATCGGCCGGGGGAGACGCTGGCCGGGGCTTTCGCGCGCTTTCTCTCGGCCCTCCTGCCCGACATCGTGGTGCTCGATCCCTCCGACCCGGCCCTGAAGACCCTCATGGCCCCCCTTCTGGCCCGGGAGATCCAGGAGGGCTCCCCCACCTCCCGCCTGGCCCTCGAGACCGGGGCCGCCCTCCTGGCCGCCGGCTACCACCAGCAAGTGCCCGTACGCCCCGGCTTCCTGAACCTGTTCGTCGTCATGGAGGGCGAGCGGCGCGCGCTGGGAATCCAAAACGGCACGGTGGAGGTGCGCGGGCTGGGCCGCCGCATGCCCGTGGAGGAGGCCCTGAGGCTCCTGAATGCCGCGCCCAAGGACTGGAGCCCGGGGGTGCTCCTCCGCCCCCTGGCCCAGGACCACCTGCTGCCCACGGCGGGCTACGTGGGGGGGCCCGCGGAGATCGCTTATCACGCGCAGATCGGTCCCGCCTACGCCCACTTCGGCATCCCCCGACCGTTGCTGCTCCCCCGCCCCAGCCTGACCCTAGTGGAGCCCGCGCAAGCCCGGGCTCTCGAAGCCGAGGGACTGCGCCTCACCGACCTCGAAGGGGATCCCGAGGGTCTGGTCACCCGCTGGGTGCGGGCGGCCCACCCGCAGGTGGAGGCCGCGTTCGCGGGCGTCCGCGATGCCCTCCTGCGGGAGATGGCGAGTGTCGAGGAGGCCCTGGCCA
>DATMQU010000161.1:0-3642 GCA_035566715.1 Vicinamibacteria bacterium | reverse complement strand
TCATGTCTATTACTCATCGGCGGAAAGTCACCTGTCCCTTTTTTTGATTCCGCGTCGGTTGCGTCTAGCGGCCTCTTACGCCGCGACGACGGGCGGCAACATGGTTCGTATGCTCCCCATGGGTGACTCGACGCTAGCCCTCGTGAGCGAGAAGCCGGCTCAAGTGGATAAGTTCGAGCGGCTCTTCGCGACCAAGATGGCGACGTTGATGACCACGGGTGACCGCCATTGAGCTCCGACGGCGCCGAGAAGACTCTCCGTCAGTTGGCCGGTGGCGACGGTCACGCCTTGGGCGACCTCTACGACCGCTACGGGAGCGTTATACGGGGACTCGCCCTGAGGATCCTCCGGGACAGGTCCGATGCAGAGGACGTGGTTCAGGACGTGTTCGTCCAAGTGTGGAGCCAGGCGGCGCGCTTCGATGCGTTGCGGGGAACGCCGCAAGCGTGGCTTTGCACAATCGCGCGCACTCGTGCCATCGACCGATTGAGACGGCGCGTGGCTCGCCGTGAGGACCTGGTGGATCCGCCCCCTGGTGTGAGCCAGTGGCCACACACCGAAGAACGGATCGCCGTGCGGAGGGCCTTGGGCGTGGTGTCCCCGGACCAGCGGAGGGCTTTAGAGCTCGCCTACTACGAAGGACTCACCCATTCAGAGATCGCGCGGAAGCTCGGCGCGCCATTGGGCACAATCAAAACCCGGATCCGCACAGCCCTGACTCGACTGCGAGACGCGCTAGGGTCATTCTCATGAGCGACACCTAAACCAGGACTCTTCCACGCTATCGCCAAACCGGCCTTTTTCGGGGGCCACGTCACGTCGCAAACGGCGATTCACGCTGACTTCCTCCAACATTCCTTCCTGCCGGCCTCTTGTTGTCATAATGCCTTCTGTGTATATCCTGCCCGATCACGCTCGCCCGGCGGTGAAGGATCTGAGAGCCAGGCCGCACGTGGGTAAGCCACGGAAGCCTCGCCTTTGCGCCCGCGCCTGCCCTGACCAGCGCCCCACCGCTCGGAGGAGCTTGGGTTCCTGCTCCGGACGCTTCTGAGCCGGCTTGCCCTCGGGCTGGAAGCGGCGGGCTGGCCTGCGTGAACGTCTCGCCGAGCTCACCGGGGCGCCAGGTTCATGATGATGGCCTCGCTCAAGTCTGTGGTAGCGGGCTGGCCTGCGTGAACGTCTCGCCGAGCTCACCGGGGCGCCAGGTTCATGATCATGGCCTCGCTCAAGTCTGTGGTAAGGTCTGCAGTGCCTATGGGCTCCCTTGAGCGGGATCTGGAGAGCGACGCGTCCCTCCTCTCCCGCTTGCGCAGCGGAGAGCCGCAGGCGTTCGAGATGCTCGTCCGGACCCACACACCCCGCCTCTTGGCGGTGGCGCAACGGCTCCTTCGAAACGAGGAAGACGCGAAGGACGCCGTGCAAGAGGCCTTCCTCAACGCGTTCCGCTCTCTCGGGTCCTTCGAAGGAGCATCCCGGGTGTCGACTTGGCTGCACCGCATCGCCGTGAACGTGGCCTTGATGAAGCTCCGGTCGCAGCGCCGAAAGCCTGAGGCCTCCATCGAGGGGCTCCTGCCGGCATTCCTGGAGGACGGGCACCACGCCCTCCACCCTCCGGAATGGCGGGACGGCGCAGACGTGCTCCTTGAACGCCGGGAGGATCGGGAGTTCATCCGCGCCTGCATAGATGAACTGCCCGAGAGCCATCGAACCGTCTTGATTCTCCGGGACGTCGAGGAGCTGGACCCACAAGAAACCGCGCGTGCTCTTGGGGTGACCGAAAACGTCGTCAAGGTGCGCCTCCACCGGGCACGGCAGGCTCTCCGCTCCTTGCTTGAGCCCCGGTTCCGGCGAGGGGTGGCATGAGCCACGTCGTGACCTGCCGTGAGTTCGTGGATTTCCTGGACGACTACCTTTCAGGATCCCTGTCGGAGGAGGAGCGGGCAGCGTTTAACGGCCATCTGGCCGTATGCCCGTCCTGCGTGGCTTACATGAAGACCTACCAAGCCTCGGTGCAGCTTGGGAAGGCCGTGCTCACCCGCTCCGAAGAGCCTGTGCCAGAAGAAGTTCCCGAGGAATTGGTCCGTGCGATCCTGGCCGCCCGAAAGCAGATGTAGTCTCCTTCCCGCCTGGTTCCGCCTCCCTTCCTCCCCTGTAACTACGCCGTCCCCCTGACATCCAAGTTCGTGACGACCACGGAGTCGGTGGTCGACGCTGTGTGCGCGGGTGTTGGGGTGCAGATGGGAACCAAGCTGAGCTGCCGGGAGTTTGTGGCGTTCCTGGGCGAATACTTGTCCGGAGGGCTGGCACCCGAGCAGCTCGCGGTCTTTGACGCGCACCTCGCTTGTTGCCCGTCGTGTGTGAACTACACGAACACGTACCGCCAGGCCGTGAGGCTCGGGAGGGCCGCCTTGGGGTGTGACGACGGGCCCGTTCCGACGGACGTCCCGGACCAGCTGGTGCGAGCCGTTCTCGCGGCCCGGGCGAGAACGGCGTAACCACCCGGCCTGGTCGGCATCCAAGGCGGTGAGGTCGGAGCCCGACGGGTCGGCTCTCCGAGAGAGGACGTCCAACATGCTGGACGCCAATAGAAGGGACGACGTCGCCATTCGCCCTGGTGGCGGAGCGAGCCCAGCAGGGCTCAGCACCGCGCTACTCACCACTACAAGCACGGAGCGTCCGCGTCCTTCCGTCGAAGACTGCTTCGAGCGGGAAGCCCTTCCGATGATGCGGCAGCTCTATGCGACCGCCTACCGACTCACGCGGAACGCGGCGGACGCGGAGGACCTCGTGCAGGAAACTTATCTCCGCGCCTTTCGTGCCTTCGCGAGCTACACTCCCGACACCAACATCCGCGCCTGGCTGTTTTCGATCCTCTACCACGTGCGGACCGATAGCCTCCGCAAGTCCCGACGGTCGCCCCAGACCATCGAGCTCGTCGATGACGGCCCCGCGGTCGCGCCGCCGCAGGAGGCCCTGGCCGGGGGCCAGGAAGACATCGTGCGGGCCCTGGACCTCCTACCCGAGGTCCTTCGTACTGCGGTGGTGCTGCGGGACATCCAAGACTTCAGCTACAGCCAGATGGCCAGCATCCTGGGTGTGCCCACCGGTACCGTGATGTCCCGCATTCACCGCGGTCGGGCACAGCTACGGCGTGCACTCACCGGCACGCACTCCGCTTGACGGCCGTCATGATTCCGAGGAAGCCCTCTTCCAGCATGGCGGAAACCTACAGGGCGGGCCGGAACCTCGTGACGACCCATGGCCCAGAGGGCTATCCGGGTCTCCTGGTCGTCAAGCCCGGCGCCGCCTGGGATATCTTCGTGATCGTCCCCGAGGACGGGGCGACCATAGTTGCCCAGGGCGGCGAGAAAATCTATGCCTACGACACCGTTGACGGAGGCCACGCCGATGGCTTTGAGCTTCGGGCGGGCGATCGCGCGACCCTGGTCCGCTCCGGGCTGCCCTTCTCGCTCGTGGAGTGGCGCGTCGAGCGCGTTTTCTGAGCCCGCACTGCCCTCCGCGCCGGTTCGCATCCCAGAGGGTTTTGAACGGGAAGCGATCCGGAACGAGTGCCGGGATACATCGGCGGGGAACAGCCTCCGGCGGTGGCGGCAGAGGTCGAACGACGCTTCTCCGTCTGGT
>DATMQU010000160.1:0-14210 GCA_035566715.1 Vicinamibacteria bacterium | reverse complement strand
CCCCCTTCGCCTGCATGGCATACGTATCCAGGTCGACCTGCACCTGCCGCTGCTTGCCCCCATAGGGGAAGGGGATGGCCGCGCCGGGGACGGTGATGAGCCGGGTTCGAATGAAGTTCACGCCATAGTCGAAGAGCTGCTGTTCGGAGAGGGTGGAACTGGAGAGGGCGAGCTGAAGGATGGGCACGGTGGAAGCGCTGTAGCTGATGACGAGGGGAGGCGTCGTGCCCGGCGGCAACTGCCGAAGCTGAGTCTGGGAGATGGCGGTGACTTGGGCGATCGCCTTCTCGATGTGGGCGTTCGGCTGGAAGAACACCTTCACCACCGCGATGCTGTTCAGGCATTGGGACTCGATGTGGGAGATGTCGTCGACGGTGGTGGTGAGGGAGCGCTCCGTGCCGGTGACGATTCGGTTGGCCATGTCCTCGGCGTTGAGGCCGGCATAGTTCCAGATGATGCTGACCACGGGAATGTTGATGATGGGAAAGACGTCCTTGGGGGTGCGAATGATGACGATGGGGCCGAGGATCAAAAGAAGGAGGGCCACCACCACGAACGTGTAGGGTCGCCGGAGAGCGAGGCGAACTATCCACATCGGAGCATCCGGTTCGCGGCCCGCCGGCCGCAAAGCGGCCAGGCCCGCGGGGTGGACCCTTCCCAGGGACGGCCGCGCCGGACCTCAAGGCCAGGGCATATCCCGTCCCCGTCTACGGTGCCGAAGGTCACCACCGTGCAGCGCTCGGACTCGCGAGACACAGGTGCCATGGTCTCGAAAAGTAGTTGACCAGTTGGTCAGTGTCAACCAAACACGTGCAAAAGCTGGTTAACATGTGGATGCCATTGGGAATTCGCACAAGGCGGGTTTTTCCGGGCTTCGCGCGCCTAGTCTCGCCTCTGACTTGGCAGCATGCCGGTCATAGGCTTAGACCTTCTGGGGCCTTCTGAGACTCCCCCTTGGTCTTATTCGCAATCAGGAGGTCGGGGGTTCCATCCCCCCGCGGTCCACCAACTTATAGACCATCGCGGGCGTCGGAGTAAGCCAGGGGTAAGGAGACCCGCATGACCTCGACGAGGCAGATCATCGCGATCGGAGGCGTCACAACGCAGGCGGATGTGGCGCTGTTTCCGTACGTCGTTGCGCAGGCTCGGAGGTCGAGGCCTCGGGTCAGCTTGCTGCCGACGGCAAGCGGCGACTCCGACGCGTTCATCGTGACATTCTACGAGTCCTTCGCCGGCCTTCCCTGTGAGCCCTCGCATCTGAAGCTCTTCGGTCGTGTGCCCAGCCTGGAGAGGTACATTCCCGAGCAGGACATCATCCTCGTCAGCGGCGGGAATACCAAGAGCATGCTGGCGCTGTGGCGGGAGTGGGGTCTCGACACGCTGCTGCGTCAGGCGTGGGAGGCGGGCACGGTTCTAGCGGGGTTCAGCGCGGGCGCCATTTGCTGGTTCTCGGAGGGTCTCTCCGATGCGCGGTCGGAGCGTCTTGGGCCTGTTGCAGGCCTGAACCTGCTTGCCGGGAGTTGTTGCCCGCACTACAGCAACGAGCCAGGCCGACGACCTGCCTTTCATAGTCTTGTGACAAGTGGGGACATCGCGGCCGGCATCGGTATAGATGACGGAGCTGCCGTTCATTTTCGAGATTCTCGAGCGGGTGCAGTCGTAACAGCGCGAGCTCAAGCCAACGCATATCGCGTGTCGTCGTCCAACGGAATCGTGTTGGAGACGGCTCTTGACGTCGAACGCATTAGTCTCGGTACCGGCTAATAAAGAAATGCAGTTTCATGACTTCTTACGTTTATTTACTTTCGCTCGAGTGCCCACAGACGCTTTCCTCTTCAATTTGATCTGATTGTAATTAACGGCGGCACGGACGAGCTTCTTTAGAGCCCTCGCATTAATCTTATCGCCCTCGAACAAATCGATCGCTCGCCACGCGTTGCCTTCGAGGCCCGCGTTGAAGAGCTTGTCAGGATCTGGGAGGCTCGCCCCGTGGGCAAAGGTAAGCTTCACCTTATCTTTGTGGGCGTTGGCGACCGCGATCATTCCATCGTGAGACCACACTGGGCTTCCCATCCACTTCCACTCCTCGACTATCTCCCCGTCGGCCTCAAGGATGCTCTTGCGGATGCTCCCGAGCGTCTTGCCACGCCAGTCTGGGAGTTCTGCGATCAGCCGGTCAATGCGCTCCGATGGATTCATTGGATCTCTATGCCTCGAATTCTTGGCCCGCCGCTGCGTGGACTTTGGCCAGGAACGGCCGTCCCGGCAACGCTTCGCCGGGGCGCCCTGTCAGGCCGATCTCTTCCCAATAAGTCGTCGAAGGACATGGCCTTTCCACATCCACAATCCCGAAAGAAGCATTACAGGGACGACGACAAACCGAACACGATCGGCGTACTTTGGAATTTCCTCAAACGGACTATAAATGTAACCGAGTATCGGAATGCTAAAGACGATGTGAATCCAGCGAACGATCGAACGTTTGGTGGCATCTTTCATTCTGCCCTCCATTGATCGGCACAACCGACTCATTCGTCGGTCGACCAATCCGTCGCCCGCTGTGGACTCGTCGTCTAGACAGAATCCTCACCCCCCCGGCCACCTAGACCTCCTGCTCGTCCACGTAACACCAGCGCCAGTCCTCCCCAGGCGCGAGCGATCTGATGATGGGGTGCCTGGTCTGCTGGAAGTGCTTGGTGGCATGACGATTGGGAGATGAATCACAGCAACCCACGTGGCCACACTCAAGACACAGTCGCAAGTGCACCCACTCGGCCCCGATACGCAAGCAATCCTCACACCCGTTGGCCGAGGGCCGGACGTCGCGAATATTGTTGAGGTGAGAACATCGCTTTGCCATTTCGGTGGCCTTTCAAGACCTCGTGGGCTATGGACTGGTGAGTCCCCGCCGCGCCGCCGTCCTTATCCGACGAACCTGCTCTTGAGGCTTGGGAGAAGGGGCCGCGGTCGGCCGAACGCCATGCCTTGTTGTCTACCCACTGCGAGTGTCCGGCCCCGGCCTGACCCCGGATGCGGAACCCCGACTCGATCCGCGGTCGACGTTCCTCATTCTCTAGTGAGTCGGCTCAGGAGTCCCCGGGAGGGTCCCCGCCTGCCACCCTCCCCCCAGCGCCTTATACAGGTTCACCACGGCGATCAGCTGGTCGCGACGGGTTTGGGCTAAGCCAATCTCCGCCGGAAAGAGCTGCTGCTGCGCTTCCAACACCTCGAAGTAAGCGGACAGGCCTGAGCCGTAGCGAAGGTTCGCGAGCCGAACCGCCTCCCGATAGGCCTGCACCGCCCCCGCCCGCTGACTCTCGGTCTCAACGAGCTTGGTCCGTGCGATGAGAGCCGTTGATGTCTCGGCGAGCGACCCCGTCACGGCCGCTTCGTATTCGATCTTGGCTTGCTCCCATCTTGCCTTCACGGCCTCGTAGTTGCGCTTGATCGCGCCACCATGGAAGAGTGGGCCGAGGGCGCCGGTTCCGACATTCCAGGTCTTGCCGTTGGAGAACAAATCCCCCAGTTCAGGACTGACGTTGCCGAAGAGACCGGTGAGGCTTAGGGTCGGAAAGAAGGCGGCCTTGGCCACGCCGATGTCCGCGTTGGCACCGATGAGGAGCTGCTCAGCCTGACGCACATCCGGCCGTCTCTGGAGGAGGGTCGAGGGCAGGCCGGCCGGAGTCTCGGGCGGTAGCGGCATCGAGGCCCCACCGCGCGCGATCGGCTGGGGGTTTCGCCCCAGCAATAGGTTGATCTGGTTCTCCCGGGCCACGATGGCGCGCTCGACCTCGGGGATCTGGGCTGCGACCTGAGCGAGGGAGGCCTCGGCGCGGGACGTCTCGAGCGCCGACGCCGCTCCTCCCTCCAGACGCCGACTGAAGAGATCGTAGGTGTCCCGGAAGGCCGTCGTTGTCCGCTGGGCGATCTCCAGCTCGGCATCCAGCTCACAGAGCTCGAAGTAAGCGGTAGCAACCTCAGAAAGGAGGGATAGGAGCACGCCCCGCCGGGCTTCCTCCGTCGCCAGGTACTGCGCTCTCGCCGACTCGTTCAGGCGACGAACGCGGCCCCAGAGATCGATCTCCCACTTGGCTCCGACCTCGGCCGTCCACTCCGTCAGGGTTAACCCGGAAGGGTTCAGGAACTGGTCCGGGCGCGTCCGCGCCCAGCCCGCCTGGTAATCCACCGATGGGAAACGCTGGGCCCTGCTCACCCCATAGAGCGCGCGCGCCTCTTGGACCCGGGCCGCGGCAAGCCGGGCATCGAATCCGTTCTTCAACGCCTCTTCGACAAGGCCCTTCAGGACAGGGTCCTGGAAGACGTCCCACCACGGAAGGTCCCCAAAGGAGCGCGCCTCGCCGGCGGCCTGCTCGCCATAGAACCGGTCCGGGAGGACAAGGGGCGGCCGCTTGTAGTTCGGTCCCACGGCGCAACCCACCACGAACGCGCCGGCCAGAAGGGCGACACCGAGGACTCTCACGGCTGGTCTCCGGCGGGCGACACGGCGCCTTGGGGCGGACGGGCTCGCTCCCGCCCCGCGAGCCGTTCCACCACCACAAAGAGCAGCGGAATCAAGAAGATAGCGATGCCCGTGGCCGCCAGCATCCCCGTGATGACCACCGTGCCCAGGATCTGCCTCCCCACCGCCCCTGCGCCCTGGGCCACCCACAGCGGGACGCAGCCCAGGATGAAGGCGAAAGACGTCATCAAGATGGGGCGCAGCCGCAAGCGCGCCCCTTCGAGGGCCGCCTCCACCAGCGGCTGGCCCTTCTCGAAGCCGGCCTTGGCGAACTCCACCACGAGGATTGCGTTCTTCGCCGCCAGACCGATCAGCATCACGAGGCCGATCTGGCCGTAAACGTCCAGTGCATAGCCGCGCAGGAGCAGTCCCAAGAAGGCGCCAACCACGGCGATCGGCACCGAGAGCAGGACGCTCCAGGGCAGCGACCAACTCTCGTAGAGCGCGGCCAGGATCAGGAACACGAAGCCCAAGGAGAGCCCGAACACCGCTCCCGCGCGACCGGCTGCCTTGCGTTCCTGGTAGGAGAGGTCGGCCCAGTCATAACCGATCTCCTCCGGCAGGACCGTCTTCGCCACGTCTTCGAGGGCGGCCATGGCCTGCCCCGAGCTGTAGCCCGGGCCTGGCTGCCCGGTGATCTGAGCGGCTCGAAAGAGGTTGAAGCGCTGGGTGTACTCGGGGCCAAGAATCCGCTTTGTGCTGACCACCGTCGACAGGGGCAACATCGTTCCCTCGCCGTTCCGCACATAGAAGCGATCGATGTTCTCGGCGGCGAGGCGGTCGACGCCCTCCGCTTGCAGGAAGACTCGCCACTGCCTGCCGAACCGGTTGAACTGATTCACATAGCTGCCCCCCAGAAAAGCCTGAAGGGTCAGGTAGACGTCGGCCACCGATACGCCCTGCTTCAGCACTTTGTCGCGATTGACGTCGGCGAAGAGCTGGGGCACGGTCGAGCGAAACTGGCTATTCAGATTCGCGAGCTCCGGCCGCTTCCGCGCCGCCTCCAGAAACTTCTCGAGGTTCTGGGCCAGCAATTCCACGGCGCCCCCGCTCCGGTCTTGGAGCCAGAACGAGAACCCGCCCGCCGTCCCGATGCCCGGAATCGCGGGGGGAGCAAAAGCGAAGGCGACCGCCTCCGGCACCTTCGCCCGCAGCGTCCGGTTGAGCCGGCGGAGGATCGCGGACGCGGTGAGATCGGCCCCCCGCCGCTCGTCCCAGGGTTGGAGAGACGCGAAGAAGAAGGCGGTGTAGGAGGCGGAGGTGCGGGTGAGGAGACTGAAACCGTTGATGGTTGTCGTGGAGCGCACCCCCTTTGTCTCGGCCAAGATCTCCTCGATCCTGTGCGTCACCGCGTTCGTCCGTTGGAGCGACGCCGCCTCCGGAAGCTGAACGTTGAGCAACAGGAACCCCTGGTCCTCCTCGGGAATGAAACCGCTCGGAAGGCGTCCTCCGATGCCGCCCGCCAAAACGACGAATCCACCCAGGATCAGGAGACCTATCGCCGCTTTCCGGATGAGACCGTGGGAGACGCTCACGTAGCCGTTGGTCGCGCGCGCGAACCAGCGGTTGAACGCGGAGAAGAACGGGCCGAGCCATCCCTTGGCTTCCCCGCGCGGCTTCAGGAGCAGAGCGGCTAACGCGGGAGAGAGGCTGAGGGCGTTGAAGGCGGAGATCAGCACCGAGATCGCGATGGTGACGGCAAACTGCTTGTTGAGCCGCCCCTGGATTCCACTCATGAGCCCGATGGGAACGAACACGGACGAGAGCACGAGCGCAATCCCCACCACCGGCCCCGAGACCTCCGACATCGCCTTTAAAGTGGCGTCCTTCGCGGTCATGCCCTCTTCGATGTGGTGCTCCACCGCTTCCACCACCACGATGGCGTCGTCCACCACGAGCCCGATGGCGAGCACGAGCCCGAACAGCGACAAGGTATTGATCGAGAAGCCGAGGAAGGGGAAGAAGGCGAAGGTACCGATCAGGGACACCGGCACCGCGATCAGGGGTATCAGAGTCGCCCGCCAGTTCTGCAAGAAAAGGAAGACGACTAGGATCACGAGCGCCATGGCCTCGAGCAGGGTCGTTGCGATCTCTCGTATGCCCTCGGTCACGGGCAGCGTGGTATCGAGACCAAGGGCGTAATCGAGGTCGCTCGGGAAGCGCTGCTTCAGATCGCTCATCATCGCCTTGACGTCCGCGGCCACGGTGAGCGCGTTGGCGCCGGGGGCTTGGAAGACGGCAATCAGGGCTCCGGGGCGTCCGTTGTAGCGCCCGGACTGGTTGTAGGTCAAGGCGCCCAGCTCGATCCTCGAGACATCCTTGAGGCGTATCACGGACCCCTCGGGGTTGAGCCGCAATACCACGTTCCCGAACTCCTCCGCGGTCACCAGACGCCCCTGGGCCCGCACGGTGTAAGTAAGCTCCTGGCCAGGGGGAGCGGGTTCCGCCCCCACGCGTCCGGCCGGGTTCACGGTGCTCTGCTGTTGGACGGCGCGCAGCAAGTCGGGCACCGTGAGCCCGAGCTTCGCGAGCTTGTCCGGCTTTACCCAGATTCGCATCGAATACTCGGCGAGGCCGAAGTTCACGATCTGGCCCACACCGCTCACTCGATAGAGGGCGTCGTTGATGTTGATCACTGAGTAGTTGCCCAGAAAAAGTGAGTCGTACGTGCCGTTAGGCGAGTAAAGCGCGAATATCAACAGGGGCAGCCCGACGGTACTGCGGTAGCTCAAACCGAACTGGTTCACGTCGGCGGGCAGGTAAGGCTGGGCCTGCGCGACACGGTTCTGGGCGTTCACCTGATCGATGTTCACTTCGCTCTCGACGTCGAAGGTGACGGTCAGCGTCATGGTGCCGTCGTTTGCGTTGGTCGACTGCATGTAGAGCATCTTGTCGACGCCGTTCATCTGCTGTTCGAGCGGAGTGGCCACGGATTGTTCGATGGTCAGGGCGTCCGCGCCCGTATAGGTCGTCTGTATCTGGATCTGGGGCGGGATGATGGACGGAAACTGGGCGACGGGCAGGCCCGTCATAGACACCAGGCCCAGGATCACGGTGACGACAGCGATCACTATGGCCACGATCGGCCGGCCGACAAAGAAGCGGGACATGCGGGATCACCGCCCTTCGGTGCGGCTGGCCCCGTCGTCCTCGGAAGGCGCCGGCTTGGCCTTCACGCTCATACCGGGACGGACGAACTGGATGCCGGCCACGATGACGCTCTCACCGACCTTCAAACCCTTGTCGATAATCCAGAGCGACCCCACCTTTTCGCCCGGCTCCACGGTTCGAATCTCAACCTTGGAATCCGGACCGACTACGGCCACTCGGAACCCCCCCTGGAGCTCAGTCACGGCCTTCTGGGGTACGAGCAGCGCGCCCGTCTTCACCTCCAAGGCGGCCCGAACCTTGGCGTACTGGCCCGGCCTCAGGATGTGGCCCGGATTCGGAAAGAATCCCTTGATCGTCATGGTCCCCGTCTTGACGTCCACCTCCCGGTCCACCAGGACAGCCTGGCCCTTTTGGGGAAATACGCTCCCGTCGTCCAGCACGAGGTCCAAGACCGAACCCTGTCGAGTGGTGGCGTAGTTCGGTCGGTTGATGCGCGCCGCGAAGCGCAGGTACTCACGCTCGCTGATGCCATAGGTCACACGGATCGGATCCACGGTGGAGACCGTGGTCATGACGGTCTGATTGTTGACGAGGTCACCGACTTGAGACTTCGCGATGCCCACGATACCGTCGATCGGGGACGTGATCTTCGTCCAGGCGAGGTTCAAGAGCGCCTGCTCCACCGACGCCTTGGCCGTGGCCACGGCGGCCTTCGCGTTGCGCTGCGCGGCGAAAGCATTGTCGAGCTCCTGCTGGCTGACCGCTCTCTCGGCAACTAGGGGCGTGAATCGGTCCACGTCCTGCGTCGCTTTTGCAAGCTCGGCATCGGCCTGCCCGAGCACGCCGTTGGCCTGGTCCACCGCCGCTTTGAACTGTCGCGGATCGATCTCGAAGAGGGGGTCCCGGGCGTTGACAAACTGCCCCTCCTTGTAGATCTGCCGCAGCAGGTAGCCTTCCACCTTGGGACGGATAACCGCGTTCACCGACCCGTCCAGGGTACCGATCCACTCGCTGACCACGGGGACGTCCTTCTGGACCACGGGAACGGTGGCAACCTCTGGCTCCGCCGCCCGCGGCGCTTGACCCCGGCTACACCCGAGATCGAGAAGCGCGGCGGCCAGAAGGAAGGCGGCCACGCCCTCGAAGACCAAGGCCTTCGCCGGCGGCCTCGGGACGCTCCCCTCCAGGGTGTCGGGGTAGGCATCTCGCCTCAGACGACTGGTCTTACCGTGGCCCCCTCCCCAAACCGCGGAGAAGAGCACACCTGGAGTGGCGACGGCCGCGGGAGACTGAAGCCGGACGCTCGTATTTTTCAACACCGGATGCCCTCCCCTCAGTGACTCCATATATCACCGTCGTCAAATCTCTCTCCTTCGCCGCTGGCGAAACACGCGCTGCAGGCTCTCGCGTGTCTCCTTCTCGTCCGCCCTGGCAGGCTTTCGCGGAAGGGGCCGCCGGTCAGCACTAACACTCCCGCCCAGCCCACACCATGGTTACGAGATGAGCAGCATAGTACAGCATGGCGTACCGGAAACTCAGGGCCAGGTTGGGGCGGCATGCCCGCGTGGCCGGGAGCCGCCCTGCTCGCCAACCTCTGTTATCCCGGCGATCTTCTCGTCCTTCACCCCGCTCGCTCTGAGGCAATACCCCTTCCCTGGTCGCGGAGTCGACGATAGACTCCACCCGATGCCGGGAAGTCGTGACTCACTCGTGGCGCTCTTTCGCGAGCTGGCCCAGCTCACCGTGCTCGAGGAGGGCTCTCCCAACGCGTTCCGCGTGCGGGCGTACGAGAACGCGGTGGAGGCGATCTCGTCCTACCGGGGGGATCTGGAGGCCCTCTCGGAGAAGGAGCTGACCGCGCTGTCGGGCATCGGCTCGAGCACGGCCAAGAAGATCCGCGAATTCTTCCAAGCGGGGATGATCTCGAAGCTCGAGGAGCTGAGAAGGAAATACCCGCCGGATTTCGTGGAGCTGGGCAAGATCCCCGGCCTGGGCCCTAAGACCCTGCTTCGGCTCAGGAGCGAGCTCGGCGTCGAGAACCTCGAGGGCCTGCGCGCGGCCCTAGAAGCCAAGAAACTCCGCGCAATTCATGGCTTTGGGGCGAAGATGGAGGAAAAGCTCCTCCACGCCCTCGACCGCCTGGTTTCGGCGGGAAAGGAGAAGCGGCGCCCCATCGCCCAGGCCATGCCCATCGCGCTGGAGTTGGTGGCCACGCTCCAAGCGCTCCCCAGCGTGGAGCGCGTCCAGCACTGCGGCAGCCTGCGGCGTCTCCGGGAGACGGTGGCCGACGTCGACATCGTCGTGGCCTCCCGGGACCCCTTGTCCGTGCGGGAGGCGTTCGTTAAGCTGCCCACGGTGCGCGAGGTGATCGGCAGCGGGGACACGAAGACTTCACTCTTGACCTCGA
Source organism: Vicinamibacteria bacterium (assembly GCA_035566715.1). Lineage (GTDB taxonomy): Bacteria > Acidobacteriota > Vicinamibacteria > Fen-336 > Fen-336 > DATMML01. The sequence goes on along the minus strand of DATMQU010000160.1, from coordinate 4,173 downwards.
CCGGCCTCCAGGTGGACCTGAGGATCGTCGAACCGCAGCAGTTCGGGGCGGCCTGTCAGTACTTCACCGGCTCTAAGGCGCACAACATCAAGCTGCGTCAGCGAGCCCTCGCCCGCGGATGGCTCCTCAACGAATACGGCCTCAGCGACGCCCAGACAGGCGAGGTGATCGCCCGCGAATCCGAGGAGGCCATATATCAGGCGTTGGGGCTCCCCCTCATCGCGCCGCCCCTGCGGGAGGACCGGGGGGAGATCGAGGAGGCCGAGAGGGGTGGGCTCCCCTCGCCCATACGGCTGGAGGACGTTCGCGGCGACCTGCACGTGCACACTGCTCTGTCGGGCGACGGCAAGAGCCCGCTGGAAGAGGTCGTGCGAACCGCCGCCAGCCGGGGCTACGAGTACCTGGCCATCACCGATCACGCCGAGAACCTCGTCATGAACGGGATAAGCCGGGAACAACTGGCCGCCCAGCGATTGCAGATAGAGGCCCTCCGCGGGCGCTACCCCGACCTGACCCTCCTGCAGGGCAGCGAGCTGAACATCGACCGCGACGGCGGCGTGGACTACGACGAGGCGTTTCGCCGCACCCTCGATTGGTGCGTGGCCGGCGTGCACTCGCACTTCGATTTGGATCCGGCCCAGCAGACCCGCCGCATACTCGCCGCCATGGAGGATCCGACCGTCCACGCCATCGCGCACCTCACGGGCCGGAGGATCGGCAGCCGGGCCGGCATCGACCTTGACGTTGATGCCGTCCTCCAGAAAGCGGTCGAGACCGGCACCGCCATCGAGATCAATGCCGCCCTCCCCCGGCTCGACGCATCCAGCGAGGTGCTCTTTCGGGCCCGCGGCATGGACCTGACCTTCGTCATCGGCACCGACACCCACCACACGCGCGAGTTCGGGCGCATGGAGTGGGGCGTCCTCCAGGCCACGCGCGGCTGGGTCGAGCCCTCCCGCATCGCCAACCTCTGGCCCCGCGAACGGTTTCTCGCATGGCTGCGCGCGCCCCGGAACTGACCGCCGCCGGGCGCGGAGGAGGGTTCCGCGTCTTCCTCCTTTCCCCGGCCGACTGTTCCGGGAAGCGGGCTCGGCTCCTCCAGCGTCCGGACCCCGGTCACGACCTCGGCCGGAGGATTCGCAGGCGCGAGGGGGCGGAGCTGGGCGAGGTCTTCAGCTTCGTGAGCAGCCTTTACTTTCGGGGCAAGCTGGCCTACGCCCGCGCTTTCGCGAGGCCTCCCCGCGGTCTCGCCGGCATCCACGTCATCACCCCCTGCGACGGTCTCCGGCCCCCCGAGTCTCCCCTACGCCTGGCTGACTTGCAGCGATACGCCCGCGTTCCCGTCGATGCCGAGGAAGGCCGTTACCGACGTCCCCTCCTTCGAGATCTGAACGCCCTCGCGCCTGGCTGGGCGGAGGCCGAGGTCATCCTCCTCGGAAGCATCGCCTCCCCCAAATACGTTGAGCTGCTGACCGCGGTGCTCGGCCCCCGCGTGTTCTTTCCTTGGGACTTCTTGGGGCGGGGCGACATGAGTCGCGGGGGCCTGATGCTGCGTTGCGTTCAGGAGCTACGAGAGCTTCCCTATGTTCCGCTCATGGGCGCTCCGCGCCGGGGCCCGAGGCCGGCACCGCTGCCCCCGGCCGCGGGCAAGAACGTGAGTTAGTCTGGAGGCCCTTTGCGCATCGCTACCTGGAACGTCAATTCCTTGAAAGCGCGCCTGGACAAGGTGCGCTGGTGGCTCGACCGCGCCCGCCCCGATGTCCTTCTTATGCAGGAGACGAAGCTAGCGGACGAGGCGGCACCCGTCGACTCGTTCCGGGACGCGGGCTATCTGCTGGCGCACCACGGGCTGGGCGGCTGGAACGGCGTGGCCATCGCCAGCCGCGCCGCGATGACAGGCGTGGTTTCCAACTTCGGCCAGGCCCTGCCCCCTGCGCAAACTGCGGATGCGGCTGACGACGACCCGCTGGCCGAGGCCCGCATGATCGCCGCCGACTGCGGCGGCGTCCGCGTCGTCAACGTCTACGCGCCCAACGGAAGGACGCTCGGCTCATCCTTCTACCAAGCCAAGCTCGCCTGGTTCGAGAGGCTCGCCCGCTGGCTCCGAGAGGCGGCGGACCCCGACCAGCCGCTCTTGCTGGGCGGCGACTTCAACGTCGCCCCTGACGACGTGGACGTCTGGGACCCGCGGGCCTGCCACGGCGGTACTCATGTCTCCCCTCCCGAGCGCGAGGCGTTCGCCCGGCTCTGCCGCTGGGGCTTGGTCGACGCCTACCGGCAGCACCACTCCGAAGCCGGGCGCTACACCTGGTGGGATTACCGAGCCGGCCATTTCCAGAAGAACTTCGGAATGCGCATCGACCACATGTTGGTCACGCGGTCTCTCGCTGGACGCACGCTGTGGGCAGAGATCGATCGGGAGGCCCGAAAAGGGAAGCCGATCCCCTCCGACCACGCGCCCCTCCTCATCGACGTTGACGAGCCCGGAGTAAGCCTCGACGCGGGGTGGAGCTCGGCCGAGCAACGAATCGCCGCTCGCCGCGGGGGGTCTGCCTGATGGCCCCGACGGACGGGGCCGCGCGCTTCCCGATCGAGCCCCCCATCGAGCCGATGCTGGCCAAGCTTGCCACCCAGCTTCCCGACGGAGATGGGTGGCTCTTCGAGCCCAAATGGGATGGCTTCCGCGCCCTCGTCTTCCGCGACCGCGACCGGTTCTACGTCCAGAGCCGTGACCTGAAGCCCCTGCTTCGGTACTTCCCCGAGCTGGAAGCTCAGTTTCGGGCGAGCCTCCCCGAGCGCTGCGTGCTGGACGGCGAGATCGTGATCGTCGGCCCGCGTGGGCTCGACTTCGAGGCCCTGCAAATGCGTCTGCACCCGGCCGCCTCACGCATCAAGAAACTCGCCGCGGAGACCCCCGCTTCCTTCGTGGCTTTCGACTTGCTGGCGGAGGGAGAGCGCGACCTCCGCTCTTTCCCTCAGGCCCAGCGTCGCGCACGGCTGGAACAGGCGCTCACGAACGCGGCCCTCGGCGTCCACCTCACTCCCTGTCGGCGCGAGCGCTCGGTCGCCGCGGAGTGGTTCCATCGCTTCGAGGGCGCGGGGCTGGACGGCGTCGTCGCCAAGCACGAGAGCACGACCTATCAGCCCGGCAAGCGCGTGATGGTCAAGGTCAAGCACGCGCGGACGGCGGACTGCGTGGTAGCGGGCTTTCGCTGGCACAAGCAGGGCCCGGGAACGCTGGTGGGCTCGCTCCTCCTGGGTCTCTACGACGACACGGGCACGCTCCACCACGTCGGCGTGACCTCAGCGTTCTCGATGGAAGCCCGCCGCCGCCTCGCCCGGGAGTTGGAGCCGCTCCGGCGAGACGCCCTTGCCTCGCACCCCTGGCGCCAATGGGCGGAGATCCAAGACGGCCACCAGCGCGTGCCAGGGGGCCAGAGCCGATGGAGCGCGGGCAAGGACCTGTCCTGGGAGCCGCTGCGCGTCGAGCGGGTCTGCGAGGTCAAGTACGACCACCTGCAGGGGAACCGCTTCCGACACGCGGCCGTCTTCCTCCGCTGGCGCGCGGACAAGCGGCCTGCCGATTGCGGCTACGCCCAACTCGAAGTCACACCCCCGGCGGAGCTTGCCGCGGTGTTCCGCCCCCTGCCGGAATGAGCCTGATGCTGACCTATTTTCGGCGGTCCCGCTGTGCTCGCGGGGAACCCGGCGCAAGCCGATGCCCGTGCCAGGGGTCGTAGTCGGGATCCAGCGGCTCCTGTTCCGGGCGAAGCCCCTGCGGCACGTGCTCGAGGTTGACGCGGACTCGGGTCCAGGTGGACGAACGGCCGCGCATGGAGTCCACGAGGACGTCGGCGGGTTCGAGGTGAGCGGCGGCTTCGGGGTGACGGGCCTTCCAGCGTTCGAGGCCGAGGAGGGCGTCCTCCTTCTTGGCCGCGCGAGCGATCTCCACGAGCGGCTTCGAGGACACCCGGCGGCCGACCGGCTTCCGTCCGTCCTTCCTTCGCGAGGGCTGGACCCGCGGAGGCTCCCCCGGCTGCTTGCCATAGTGCGGCGGCCAGGGTGCGTCGCCCAGGCCCTCCCCCTCCTGCCGGCTCGAGAGCTCCAGGAGCGCCTCGAGCGAACAGGGGCGCCCGTCGATGCCGGCGTGCCGGTCGCCCACGGCCGCGAAGC
>DATMQU010000159.1:0-9468 GCA_035566715.1 Vicinamibacteria bacterium | reverse complement strand
GGCCCACGCCTTCCTGGACTTCACCCTGGAGGCGGAGACCGCGGCCGAGATCTGCCGGACCATGGGCTACTCCACTCCCAACCGGGCCGCCATCCCCCTCCTCCCCCCCGAAGTCCGCGGCAACCCCGCCATCTTCCCGGGAGAGGACGTGCTCGCCCGCCTCGAGCTGATCCAGGACCTGGGGGAGACCACCGTCCTCTACGACCGCCTCTGGACGGAGGTGAAGACCAGCCGCTAGGTGACGTCGCGCGGGGCGGGGACTCTCAAGGCTCGGGGCCTTCCTTGGCGTGTGGACCCGGGGCCGCGGGGCCCCCTCCCCCGGGCGGCGGGGGGCCGCCCCGCGCCCGCTTGCGCTTCAAGATGCGGATCACCGCCTCCGCGGCGATCCGGCGGACGACCTCGTCCTCGTCGTGCACGGCCGCGGCCAGGGCCTCCTGGGCGGCGGCCCCCATCCTCTCCAGGGCCTTGGCCGCATCCAGCCGGACCGAGGGCTCCTGGTCGCGCAGGGCCTCGAGGAGGACGGGGATGGCCATCTGGGCCGCGCTTCCGATCCCGCCCAGGACGCGGGCCGCCCGCGCGCGTCCGGGCGGGTCCTCGTGCTTGAGGGCGGTGATGAGGATGGCGATGGGGTCGGGAGGGGTCTCGGTCCGGGGCGCGGCCGGGTCCAGGGGCGGCAGCGGGGGTCTCTCCTGCTCCCCGAGCGCCCCGATGAGCACAGGGATGGCGCGGGCCGCGGCGGGGTCGGGCCGCCGGGGGATGGCGATGCGGACGGTCTCGTCCACGGGATTGAGAGCGCCGAGAAGCGCGGGCAGGGGCTCGGGCGCGGCCGCGGGCGGAGGCAGGGTCAAGGCGCCGCTCGCGGTGCGGGCGAGGCCCAAGGCCGTGGCGAGGCCCCGCACCGTGCTGTATCGGTCCTTCGCCCGCTTGGCCAGGGACTTGCGGAGCACGGGCAGGAGGCTGGCGGGCAGGCCCGCGGCCGCCTTCCCATCCAGGGGCGGCTTCTCGTGGAGGTGCTTCAGGATCGTGAGGAGGGGGGACTCGGAGCGGAAGGGGGTCTCCCCCGTGAACATCTCGAAGATGAGCACGCCCAGGGAATAGATGTCGCTCCGGAGGTCGAGGGGCTCTCCCCGCGCGTACTCCGGGCTCATGTACTCGGGGGTGCCCAGGATCTGGCCGGTGGGGGTGGCCGCCACCGTCCCCTCCGTCTCGTGCTGCCGGGCGATGTCCAGGTCCATGAGGCGGGCCGTCCCCCGCGCGTCCACCATCACGTTCAGGGCCTTCACGTCGCGGTGCACGAGGCCGGCGTCGTGCAGGGCCTGGAGCCCGGAGGCGAGCTGCAGCGCGAGGTCGAAGGCCTGCTCGGGGGGCAGCCCCTTCTTCTCCTGCAGGAGGGCCCTCAGGGTCACGCCGTTCACGAGCTCCATGCAGACGTAGAGCCGGCCCTCCTCCTCTCCCGTCGCGTATATCCGGCACACGTTGGGGTGGCGGACCTTGCGGGCGAGAACCATCTCCGCGGAGAAACGGAGGATCATCTCCGGGCGGCGGGAGAGGTCGGGGCGCAGGACCTTGACCGCCACCTTCTCGGACAGGACCCGGTCACGGGCCAGGTAGACCGTCCCCATGCCCCCTTTGCCGATGGGGCTCACCACCTCGTAGCGGGACGCGATGAGGGAGCCCCGCTTGATGAGCGCGGCCAGGACGTGCCCGCAGGTGAAGCAGCTCTCCGCCCCCGGCTCGTTCTCGGAACGGCAGGATGGGCAGCGCATGGGGGGAAACGAGGATACGCCCGCCCACCGGGCCTCCTCAAGCCTTTGGAAAAAGGTGGCTTTGGAAAAACGCCCCCGTCAGCCCTCCGGCTCGGGAACCATCGCGGCGGGGGCGGCCACGGCGTGGCCCGCCGCGGCGGGGTCTTGAAACTGGCCCTCCCAGCGGGCGATCACCACCGTGGCCAGGCAGTTGCCGATCACGTTCACGGAGGTGCGGGCCATGTCCATGAGCTCGTCGATGCCCAGGATGGCCAGGATGGGCCACTCGGGCAGGCCGAAGGAGGCGGCGGTGCCGAGGAGGATGACGAGGGTGGCGCGGGGCACCCCCGCCACTCCCTTGCTGGTCAGCATGAGCGTGAACACCATCAGGAGCTGCTGGCCGAAGGAGAGGGGGATGCCCGCGGCCTGCGAAACGAAGACCGCGGCCAGGGACAAGTAGAGGGTGGACCCGTCCAGGTTGAAGCTGTAGCCGGTGGGCATCACGAAGGCCACGATGGGGCGGGGCACGCCCAGCCCCATCATCCTCTCCATGGCCAGGGGCAGGGCGGCCTCGGAGCTGGTGGTGGCGAAGGCTATGGAGACGGGCTCCGCGATCGCGGCCGCGAAGCGGCGGAGGGGGACTTTGGCCAGGAGGGCCACGGGCAGGAGGACCAGGATCAGGAAGCCCAGGAGCGCCCCGTAGAGGGTGGCCAGCAGCTTCGCGAGGTTGAAGAGGATGCCCAGGCCCATGTGGCCCACCGTGTAGGCGATGGCCGCCCCCACCCCCACGGGGGCGAAGAGCATGACCAGGTTCGTGAACTTGAACATGGTCTCGGAGAGACCCTCCGCGAGGGCCAGCATGGGCCGCCGCTTCTTCTCGTCCAGCATGGCCAGGGAGACGCCGAAGAGGACGCTGAAGACCACGACCTGGAGGATCTGGCCCTCCGCCACCGACTTCGCGATGTTCTCGGGGAAGACGTGGAGGAGAACCTCCGCCGCGGTCTGCTTCTGGCCCTGGACGTCGGCGGGGGCCAGCGCGGCCGGGGGCGTGACGCCCACCCCGGCCTGGGAGATGTTGATGGCGGCGAGGCCGATGAAGAGGGCGAGGGTGGTCACGATCTCGAAGTAGACGAGGGCCTTCACCCCCATCCGCCCCACCTGCCTCAGGTTCGAGTGCCCGGCGATCCCGACCACGAGAGTGCCCAGGAGCAGGGGCGCGATGATGGTCTTGATCATGCGCAGGAAGATCTGGGACAGGACCCGGAGCTGGATCGCGACGTGCGGCCAGTCGTGCCCGATCTCCGCCCCCACCGCCATGGAGATGAGGATCCAGGTGGTGAGCGACCGGCGGCGCAGGGCGTAGAGCACGAGGCCGCCGATGACGAGCCAGCGCCCGGCGAGGGCGGCGCCGGGAACGCCGAAAAGGCCACCGAGCACGAGGAGGCCGCCCAGGGTCCAGGCGCCAAAAGCAGCTGCGCCCCAGCGAAGAGAGCGCACCTTTTCTTGCTCGGACATTGTCGAGAGGGAGTATAGCCGAGCCGGCATGGGGACAGGCGCGGCTTTGGCGCTCCCTCCCCCCTTCGCCTAAACTAGCCCCACTTGCGCGCCTTCGTCCTCCTCCCGACCCTGAACGAAGCCGAGAACCTGCCGAGGCTGGTGGAGGCGCTCCGCGCTCTCCCCCCCGCGCCGGAGATGGTGGTGGTCGACGACGGCTCCGCGGACGGAACGGGCGAGATTGCGGACGGGCTGGCCCAAGGGCGGAGCGACCTCACGGTCGTGCACCGCGTGGGGCCCCGCGGTTTCGGGGAGGCGCTGACGGAGGGGTTCCGGGTGGCCCTGGAGCGGGGCGCGGAGGCGGTGGTCACCATGGACGGCGACTTCTCGCACGATCCCCTGGACGTGCCCCGCCTCCTGGCCGCGCTCGAGGGCGCCGACCTCGTGATCGGCTCCCGCTACACCGAGGGCGGCAGCCTCCACGCCTGGCCCCTCTACCGGCGCCTCCTGAGCGCGGCCGCCAACGCCTTCGTGCGCGTGCTGTTCCACTTGCCCGCCCGGGACTGCACCTCCGGCTTCCGGGCCTATAAGCGGAGGGCTCTCGAGGGCATTCCCTGGCCCGGCCTCCACTCCCCGGGCTACTCCTTCCTGGTCGAGGTGCTCTACTGGGTCGCCCAGAGGCCCTCCCTCGCGATCCGCGAGGTCCCCATCTGCTTCACGGAGCGGCGGGCGGGCCGGAGCAAGATGGGGCTCCACGAGATCCTCTGGGGCGCGAGTAACCTCCTGAAGCTCCGCCTCCAACTCCTCCTCGGAGGCGGCTAGACCGTCACTCCTCGGGCGGCAGCCGCTGGAGCTCGGGCAGGAAGGCCTCCCAGGCCGGGCAGCTCACGGAGAGGGCCGGCCCCCGCCGCAGCACGATCGTCTGCCCCTCGCAGAAGGCCACGCGAAACGCGCCCGTCGACCACACGTCGCGGACCTGGCGCTTGAAGAGCCCCCTCCCGCCCGGATGCGTGCCCCCGTTCAGCTGGAGGGCGACCACGTCGGCCTCTGGCGCGCGATCCAGGTTCACGATGAACGGTCGCGTGGCCAGGTGCGGGAGGAGGTGGTACTGGGCGGCGACTTTCACCCGGGGGTCCCGGCCGATGAAGGCCACCGCCGCCCGCTGGGTTTGCGCGTCCTCGGGGGAGGAGGCGGAGGGCTGGCGCCACACGTAGAGGTCGCTCCTTAAGTTGCCCTCGGGGGTGCGGTAGGGGGGCACGAGGCCGGCCAGGAGGGCGCAGAGGAGCGCGTAGACGGGCAGGGCGCGGCCGGCCCGGCCGGCCGCGCGCAGGCGCCGCCACCCCAGGAGCAGGCCGAGGGTGGCCGTGGCCGCGGCTGGCATTCCGTAGTAATAGCCCCACCACCGTGTCCGGTGCGTGGAGAGGAAGCGCTCCGCCCAGTTGGGAACCTGGAGGAGGAGGGACAGTGGCTCGGCCAGGCCCACGTAGCCGGTGGTGAGGAGGGGGAGGAGCAGCGCCCGCCGCTTCTCGGGCTGGTCCACGAGGAGCGCGACCGCCCGGTCCGGATGGACGAGGCCCGTGAGCGCGATCTGGGAGGGCGTCTCCCCCAGGTCCTCGAACTCCCAGTGCCGGAACCCCCCCTCCCGGAACATGGGGGAGATCACCTGGATCTCCACCGCAAAGAGGGCGAGGGCGAGGACCGCAACCGCGACCCCCCGCCGCCAGGGGACGGCCCGCAGCAGGACGAGGCCCAGGGCCAGGACCGCTACGTAGAGGGGGAAGTCGGTCTTGCAGGCGCAGGCGAGGAGCGCGGTCAGGAGCACCATGACCGGCCCCCGGCACGCGAGGGCCCACGCCGTCCAGAGCAGGAGCGCCGAGCCGAGCGGGGTCTGGTTGTAGTCGAAGAGCACCCCCATGTGGACCTCGGGGGAGAGCAGCCAGCAGCCGGCCAAGGCGAGGGCGGAGCGGGCTCCGCCCAGGAAGCGCCGCCCCAGGGCGTAGAGGGGGAAGACCGCGGAGGCGACGCCCAGGGCCTGGACCAGAAGCAGCGTCTCCGGCCCCTCGTGGAGGCGGAAGAGCGGGGCGACCAGAAGGTCGATGAAGGTCATGTGGTCGGCCAGCATGTGCATCCCCATCACGGTATTGAAGGGGACGAGGCCGTGGGCGAGCAGCCAGTGCTGCTGGGTGAAGAGGCCGAGGTCCTTGCCCCCGCTCCCGAACTGCCAGTGGCGGTTCGCGGCCTGGAAGAAGAAGACCGCGGCCGCGGCCAGAAACGCGGCGGGCAGGACAAAGCGGGGGAGGGGGCCATCCTCCTCCCCCTCCTCCCCGAAGGGCCACGCCACGGCGGCGGCGAGGAGGGGGACCAGGAGGAAGAACGTGGGCTCGGGGAGCCAGCCCATGAGGAGGCCGGCGCCGGCGGCCACCCCCGCCGCCGCGGGATGGTCGAGGGCGGGGAGCCGCGGACGGAGGAGGGCCACGAGAACCCCCAGGACCGCTCCCCCGGCGAGGAGAAGCCACTCCCCGTCCGGCCACCGCGGGGTGAGGAGCCCTCCGGCCCCCAGCCCCCAGAGCGCGCCGATTGTCGCCGTCCGCGCCCTCTCCACTAGCTGCCGCTAAGGGTCATCTTCCGGATGCGGAGGGTGGGGGCGGCGCTCGCGCCCCGGAACTCGAGGTCGCTCCCCACCGCATCCACGTCCTTGAGCATGGTCTTCAGGTTTCCCGCGATCGTGACCTCGTGCACGGGATGGACGAGCCGCCCCTTTTCGATCCAGTGGCCGACCGCTCCCTGGGAGTAGTCGCCGGACACGAGATCGACGCCGAAGCCGATGAGGTCGGTCACGTAGAGGCCCCGCTCGACGCCCCCGAGGATCTCCTCCGGCGGCGTCGCCCCCGCCTCGAAATAGAGGTTGCTCGCTCCCACCCCTGGCCCGCCCCCGATCCCGCGACGCGCGGAGCCGGTGGAGCGGGCCCCGATCTTCCGCGCGGAGTAGGAGTCGCAGAGGTAATGCTTGAGGACCCCCCTCTCCAGGGGGACGTTCCGGCGGGTGGGCAACCCCTCCCCGTCGAAGGGCCGGGAGCCGAGGCCGCGCAGGCGCCGGCCGTCGTCGATGAGGGTGAGGAGGGGCGAGGCCACCGTCTCCCCGATCTTGTCCTTCAGGAACGTGGCGTTGCGGAAGACCGAGTAGCCGGAGAGGGCGCTGAAAAGGGTGCCCAGGATCTCGGCCGCGGTCTCGGGGTCGAAGACCACCGGAACCTCGCAGGTGGGCACTTTGCGGGCTCCCAGCCGGCGCCGCGTCCGCTCCGCCGCGACCTGGCCCACGTGCTCGGGGCTCTCCAGGTCGGAGAGCCCCCGCCCCGCGGTGTACCAGTAGTCGCGCTCCATCTGGCCGTTGCGCTCGGCTTGGGGCACGACGGAGAGGGAGACGGACGAGGTCCGGTAGCCGCCCAGGAACCCCAGGGTGTTGGCCAGCACCACGCTCCCTTCCCCGGAGGCGTAGGTGGCGCCCTGGGAGTTCGTGATCTCCGGAGAGACGGCCAGAGCGGCGGCCTCCGCCCGCCGGGCCCGCTCGATCCGCTCCGGGGTGGGCAGGGCGGAGGGGGCGGGGTCGTAGAGGCCCAGCTCGATAGTGGGCGCGGGGACCATTTCCTCGGGCAGGCCCGCCGCGGAGTCCTCCCCCGTGACCCGGGCCATGGCCACCGTGTCCTGGACCAAAGTATTAAGGGCGGGGGGCGAGAAGTCCGAGGTGTAGGAGGAGGCGGTCCGCTTTCCCACGAACACGCGGAGGCCGAGGGCCTTGCTCCCCGCCTCCTTGAGCGTCTCCACCTGCCCCTTGCGCACAGTGACCGAGAACTCGGTCCCTTCCGCGATCAGGAGGTCGGCGGCATCCGCCCCCGCCCCGCGGGCCTGCCGCAGGAGCGCCTCGGCCAGCGCGTGGTAGTCCATCGCCCTTCAGGCCCCCGCCGGCCGCGGGGCCAGCACGCGGTCGTAGAGGACCATGAGCAGGGTGGACGCGATGCCGACGACACCCACCACCACCCACATCTGGTGCGGGTTAGCGGAGCCAGGTCCCTGGATGTAGTGGGCCACCAGCTTGCCCCCGAGCGCGCCCGCGAAGAACGTCCCGATGGCGATGGGCAGGAAGGCGAAGCCCATGTAGGTCCCGACCTGGTTCTTGGGGGCGAGGTTGGCCACGTACTCGTAGTAGCGCGGGGCCTGGATGCCCTCCCCGAGGGCGAAGACCATGAGCCCGAAAGCGGCGGGGGCGATGGTGGGGGTGAGCTCCACGGGCGTCACGGGCAGGCCGAGAAGGGCCAAGAACCACAGGACCAGGTTCATCACGAAGAGGACGGGCGCGGCCGCGACCTGGGCCCAGGCGGGAGGGGTCGCGATCATGCAGAACCAGGAAGCGCTGGCGAGGGCGAAGCCCAGGGTCATGGCCGCGATGGGCTTGAGCCGCTTGGCGAGCGCGGTCGCCGCCACCGTGATCAGGATGATGGTCCAGGCGTCCACGGTCTCGATGATCTCGAAGCGCTCGAACTTCAGGACGTCGCGAATGTAGAAGGGCAGCGAGTAGAAGACCTGCCAGAACATCACCCAGAACCCCGAGAAGATGACGAGGAAGGCCATGAAGCGCAGGTTCAGGAAGACGGTGAGCATGTCCGAGAGCACCTTGGCCAGCGAGGTGGGGGGAGGGGTCTCCGCGGGCCGCGCCGGCTCCCGGTAGAAGAGGAGGGTCGCGAGCAGGAGCAGGAAGCTGGTGGCGGAGGACATCACGAGCACGTAGGCGATCCCGAGGTTCTGGCGCACGGGCACGGCCAGGAAGGGGCCCACCGCGCCGCCTATGTTCACGAGCGTGTAGTAGATCGAGTAGCCGAGGGAGCGGGTGTCGCCGGTCGTGGTCCGGGCCACCGTCCCCACGATCGAGGGCTTGATGAGGGAGCCCCCGAGGGCGGTCACGAGGAGGGCCAGGACCATGTAGGTCCGCGCCCCCAGGGCCTGCACGATGGGCTGCCCGGCGGGAAGGCCCCCGAGCCCGATCAGGAAATACCCCAGGCAGAAGACCGCGAAGCAGATGCAGAGGCTCTTCCGAAAGCCGTAGCGGTCCACGACCGTCCCCGCCAGGATGGGCAGGAAGTACAGGAGGGTGTTGAAGAAGCTTCCCACCAGCCAGCCCGCCGCCTCCGGCCCCAGGCCGACCGTCTCCGCCACGTAGACGGCCAGGACCGCTTTGCTCCCGTAGTAGGCGAAGCGCTCGAAGAGCTCGAGGACATTCGCGATCCAGAAGGTGCGGCTGAAGCCCTGGCGGAGCGTGCCCAGAAGGGGGGTGAGGGTCAAGGAGTCCTCCCGCGATCGGGTCCGGGCATCTTTCCGGCTCGGGGCCCCCGCGTCAAGCGGGGCCGTGGGGGAGACGTCTCATCGGCGGGTCTTCTTGGCCCGGGGGCGCCGCGGCGGCGCCGTCGCCTGCTTCTCCGGGGCCTTCCCCCCCGTGCGCTCGATCTGGATCGTGCACTCGGTGAGGACCGCGGCCAGAGCGCCGATCGCGGCCAGGGCGGGCGCCGCGATGGCCCCCACCACCCCCACCGTGAGGGGGAACTCGGCGACGCTCTTGCCCTGGTGCTGGATCACGATCCGGCGGACGTTCCCCTCGCGGACGAGGTCCTTGACCCTCTCGAGCAGCTGCGCACCCTCGACCTTGACGGACTCCCAGAAGGTCTTCGCCGGCATGCCACCTCCGAACTTATGTCCGCGTTCCCCCCACCGTGATCTCGGAGACCAGGATGGTGGGCAGCCCCACCCCCACCGGCACCGTCTGCCCGGCCTTGGAACAGACCCCCACTCCCTCGTCGAGCTTCAGGTCGTGGCCGATGCGGGCGACCTTGGTCAGGATGTCTGGCCCGTTCCCGATGAGGGTGGCCCCCACCACGGGGGAGCCGATCCTCCCGTCCTCGATGAGATAGGCTTCGGTGGCGGAAAAGACGAACTTGCCGCTCGTGATGTCCACCTGGCCGCCGCCGAAATGCTTCGCGTAGAGGCCCCGGGGGACGGAGCGGATGATCTCCTCGGGATCGTCCTTGCCCGCGAGCATGAAGGTGTTGGTCATGCGCGGGATGGGGATGGATCCGTAGCCCTGGCGCCGGCCGTTCCCGGTGGCGGGCATCTTCATGAGGCCGCTGTTCAAGCGGTCCTGCAGGTAGCCGCGCAGGACCCCGTTCTCGATGAGCACCGTCCG
>DATMQU010000158.1:0-5677 GCA_035566715.1 Vicinamibacteria bacterium | reverse complement strand
CGGGCGTCGAAGCGGGTGAGGTCTCCACCGAGTCCGGTTCCGTACACGGTCTCGGGATCGGCGGGATCAGGGATCTCGTAGCCCCGTTCCTCCCCGCCGACGGGATGCCATTCGCGGTAACTCAGGGCACCGTAGTCGCTGCGGCTCGCGATCCCCACCGTGCCGCTGTCCTGCTGTCCGCTGTAAATCCAGTAGGGGAAGCGGTCGTCGGTCGCCAGGTGGTAGAACTGGCCCGTGGGCTGGTTAAACCAGGTGCTCCAGGTCCTCCCGCCGTTGACCGAAACGCTGGTGCCCTGGTCGCTGGCCACCGCCATGTGATCCGTTTGCCTCGGGTTGATCCACAGGGAGTGGTAGTCGTCTCCGCCGGGAGCGCCCTTGACGATCTGAAAAGTCCGGCCCCCGTCATCCGAGCGGCGAACCGACCGGCCCATGGCGTAGACGCGGTCGGGGTTGCCCGGATCAACGGTGAGGCGGGCGAAATAGTCGCTCTCGAGCCAATCCTCCTGGCTGACCCGCTTCCACGTAGTGCCGCCGTCGTCCGAGCGGAAGAGCCCGCCCCCCGCGCTTGTCTCGCCCGTTCTCCGGAGCATTCCCGCGCGCGTCCGCATGACGACCACCGCGTAGACCCGACCGCCGGCCGCGGCGGCGAGGCCGATCCGGCCCAGCGGCTCCGTCGGCCATTCGCCGCCGGAAAGCCGCTTCCAGGTCTTGCCGCCATCCGTCGACTTGAAGACCCCGCTGCCGGGTCCCCGCTCCGGGTGGAAGTAGGCAAGCCAGGGGTAGTTGCGCACCTGCCAGGTGGCCGCATAGACGACGGAGGGGTCGGTCGGATCCGCGGCCAGATCGACGGCCCCCGTGTTCTCATCCACGAAGAGAGCTCTCAGCCAGGTCCTGCCACCATCCTCCGATCGGAACACCCCGCGCTCCGGGTTGGGACCGAAGATGTGACCGAGGGCGGCGACGAGAACGACGTCCGGGTTTCGGGGATCGACCACGATGCGACCGATAGCCCGAGTGTCGGCCAGGCCGCGCGGCTGCCACGTCTGGCCCCCATCGTCGGAGCGGTAGACGCCGCGGCCGGAAGCGATGTCGTAGCGGGCATCGGTCTGACCGGTCCCGACGTAGAGAACCTTCGGGTTCGAGGGTGCGATGGCGAGGGCTCCCACGCTCGCGGTTGCGTCGTTTTGGAAGAGCGGGTCCCAGGTGCGACCCGCGTCGTCGCTCTTCCAGACTCCCCCCACCGCGGCCCCGAAGTAAAGAACGTCCGGCCGGCCGGGAACCCCCTCCACACAGGTTGACCATCCTCCGCGAAAGGGGCCGATGCTTCGCCAGCGCAGCTCGGAGAAGAGTGCCGGGGCCAAGGGTTCGCCCGGAAGCGTTTGCCCCAGGGCGGCTCCGACGCAGAGGGCACAGATGGAGACGAGCAAATGGCGCATTTGAATCTCTCCGGGGGCCCGAGTATATCCAATAGCAACGACCTCCGCCGCCTCACGGTCTCTTCGCAACCGATGCGCGCGCCCAGAAAACGGGGAACCGGAGGGCGGCGGCCACGGGCAAGAGGTTCCCATCCAAGTCTTTGGATTACCTGGTGCCTGAGAAGGATCTAACCTGGTTCCGATCTCCGCCCAGCCCCCGAGCCGCCCGCTCCACCCGGGAGCTTCCGCATCGCGGCCTGTGATACCTTCGGCTGTTGTCCGTATATACGAAGGGAATGGCGGGCGTGAGACCGTTGGAATGGCTCCTTCCCCAGGCCGCGCGCCGGGGCGAGTTGGATTGGGAGGCGGTCTACCGCGAGGAGATGCCGCGCGTCTTCAACTTCTTCCGCTACCGGGTCGCCGACCGGGCTACCGCCGAGGACCTCACCTCGCTCACCTTCGAGAAGGCCTGGCGGGCGCGCGATCGTTACCGCCGGGACCGAGCCCGCACCGCGACCTGGCTGCTCGCGATCGCCCGGAACGTGGCCCGGGATCACTTCCGAAAGAACCGCCCCGAGGTTCCGATCGGAGAGGGGGAGGCCGCCAGCCACGACTCGCCCGAGGCCGCCGTCCTGCGCCAGGATGACTTCGCGCGGCTCTCCGCCCTTCTGGACGAGCTGCCGGAGCGAAACCGTGGCCTGCTGGCCTTGAAATACGGGGCGGGCGCCACCAACCGCGCCATCGCCAAGCTCACCGGCCTCAGCGAGTCCAACGTGGGGACCATCCTTCACCGGGTGGTGACGGCGCTGCAGTCGCGATGGGAAGAGATTGGAGGAAAACCGTGAACGACGACTTCCTCTCCGGCTTTCGTGAGGATCCCCGTCCGGAGTTCACACAGAAGCTCTGGGATCGTCTGCAGACGATCGACGCGGACGAAAAGGCCCCCAGGGCCTGGTGGCCGGGGGGGCCCCTCCTGGTGGGAGCCACCCTCCTGGCCCTGATCGTCTCGATGGTGAGCCTTCCGCCCGTGCGCGCGGCCGCCCGCGGCTTCCTCGACCTCTTTCGGGTGAAGCGTTTTGCGGCCGTTCCCGTGGATCCCGAGCGGCTGGCCCGGCTGCGGGAGGGCAAGCTCGACCTCAAGACGCTGGTGGGCGAGCAGGTAGAGATTCTCACCCCCGCCACCGGGCCCGAGGTCGTGGAGACTCCCGAAGTGGCGGCGCAGCTCACCGGTCTCGTCCTGAAGCGGCCGACCACTCTCCCCCGGGATGCAGCCCTGGCCGAAGTCCGGCTGAGGCATCCCGGCGCCTTCCGAATCACTCTGGACGCCGCCAAACTGGAGGAGCTCGCCCGGGTCCTCGGGGTGACGGATGTCGCGATCCCGCCGGAATGGGACAGGGCCGCGGTCGAGGTGCAGGCTCCTCCCGTGGTGGCGATGGCTTATCGTCGGGGTGACGACGAGTTCGTATTCCTCCAGGCCCGGAGCCCGGTGGTGAAGCTCCCGGAGGGGGTGAACCTGGTGCGGCTGGGGGAAATCGGGCTCGAGATGGCCGGCATGTCCGCGGAAGAGGCGCGGATCTTTGCCCGCACGATCGATTGGCGGAGCACGGTCCTGGTGCCGGTGCCCGCGGAGGGAGCCAACTTCCGCGAGGTGGAGGTTCCCGGCGGGCGAGGCCTCCTCGTGACCTCCTACCGCCGGCCGAAGGACGGAGCACGTCCCGGCGGCCGCTGGCAGTCGGTGGTCCTGTGGTCGGAGGGCGACCACGTCTTCGGCATCCAGGGGCCCGGCAACGGCGCGGAGGTCCTTGAGATGGCCCAGTCGGTGCACTAAAGGGGTGCTCGGGACCGTGCCGTGAACGAACCCGTCCTCGAGACCCGCGCTCTTCGGAAGGATTTCGGCTCCAAGGCCGCGGTTCGAGACCTCACCCTGAGCGTGTCCCGGGGAGAAGTCTTCGGCTTCCTGGGGCCGAACGGGGCGGGGAAGACCACGGCCGTGAAGCTGCTGCTGGGGCTGGTGCGTCCCACCGCGGGCGGGGGGCGCCTGCTCGGGCGCCCCCTGGGGGACCCGCCCGCCCGGGCCCGCATCGGCTTTCTGCCCGAGCATTTCCGCTTCCATGAATGGCTGGAGGGGCGAGAGCTGCTCCGCTTCCACGGGCGGCTCCTCGGCCTTCGCTCGCACACGCTGGAGACACGGATCGACGAACTCCTTCGCCGCCTGCAGCTCGCGGATGCCGGACACCGCCGCCTGCGCGAGTACAGCAAGGGCATGTGCCAGCGGATCGGTCTCGCCCAAGCCCTGCTCGGAGAGCCCGAGCTTGTATTCCTCGACGAGCCCACCTCCGGGCTCGATCCTCTGGGGCGCCTCCTGGTGCGGGACCTCATTCGTGACCTGCGTTCCCGCGGAACCACCGTGTTCCTGAACTCCCATCTACTGGGGGAGGTGGAACTCACGTGCGACCGTGTGGCCTTCGTCAACAACGGCCGCGTCGTGAGGGACATGACCCTCGGAACGCCCGACGGAGACCTCGAGGTGGAGATTCGCGTCGACCGTTTGACGCCCGCACTGCTCGAGGGCCTCGGCCGCTTCGGTCGGGACGTCCGCGACGAGGGGGGAGTGGTGCGGCTCCGGGTGGAAGCCGAGGAACGCTTGCCTGAGATCTCACGCTGGCTGGTGAGCCAAGGAGCCGGCCTCTACCGCCTGGCCGCGCAGCGGCGGTCCCTGGAGGCCATCTTCCTCGAGGTGATCGGGGAGGGTCAGGGAGGAGCAGCTCCGAGAAATGGATGAGTCCCATTCCGGCCCGGTCGGCCCGGGAACGGTACGCGCCGTCCTTATCGTTGCTCACCTCACTTTCGAGGAAGCTCGGCGGCGCCGCATCCTGGCCGCGGCCCTTATCCTGGGGACCGCTTTCCTGGCCCTCTTCGCGACCGGACTCTTCTTCATCCTGCGCGACCTGCGGCTCCGGGTGCCGGCGGGGCAGCAGCGCTTGTTGATCAGCTTCCCGGTGATGGCCGGGCTGTACGCAGCGAACTTCCTTATCGTCGTCACTTCGATTCTTGTGGCCGTGGATACGGTGGCCGGGGAGATCGCGTCCGGTGTGGTCGAGACCCTGTGCAGCAAGCCCGTGACCCGAACCGCCATAATCCTCGGGAAGTGGCTCGGCTGCTGGTTCCTCCTCGCCCTCTACGAGGGGCTACTGGTAGGAGGAGTCTTCCTGGTGAGCCGTCTCGTGGCCGGGTACACGCCGCCCCACGCGGCGCGCGGAGGGGGGCTCATGCTTCTGGAGGGCACGGTCCTCCTGACTCTGGCCGTGGCGGGGGGTACCCGGCTGGACAGCCTTACGAACGGGGTGTCCGTCCTGGGCCTCTACGGCCTCGCGTTCATCGGGGGCTGGATGGAGCAGATCGGGACCCTTGCCGGCAACGCGACCACGCGTTACCTGGGGATCGCCGCCAGCCTGATCGTCCCCAGCGAGTCGCTCTGGCAGCTGGCCGCCCACTACATGCAGCCCCCAGTGGCCCGGGATCTCAACCTCACGCCCTTCTCGCCCGCTTCCGTACCCAGCGCGGCCATGGTGGCCTGGGCCGTCAGCTACGTGCTCGTCGTCCTCCTGACCGGTCTGCGCCTGTTCCAAACGCGGGACTTGTGATGCGTCCGTAGTCCGTCAGCGGGGCCGAAAGTCCTGGCGAAGCGGTCCTTGTCTCCCTAACGCAGGAGCCAATCGGGGCGAAGGACCGGATACGCGGCCAGCCCGATGACCCCGCCGAGCGCGACGAGAAGGGAGTCCGGACACCCCTTCCATAAGGAAAGAGCGGCGAGGCTCAAAACGGCGACGGCGGCGGTCAGGATGTCTCCCACCGCCGCCTCACCCACGAAGTAGGTCGTCCCCACCAGTACTCCGACCACGGTCACGGTCACGCCCCGGATGAAGCCCTGCAGCCTCCGGTTGTGGCCGTGCCGCAGGAGCAGGGGTGTCGCGAGCACGGTGAAAAGGATCGCGGGGGAGAAGATGCCCACCGTGGCGCCGATGGCTCCGGGGAGACCCGCCACCACAAACCCCACGAACGTGGCCGTGATGACCACCGGACCGGGAGAGATCATTCCGATCGCGACCGCGTCGAGGAACTCTCGCTTCCCGAGCCAGTGAAACTGATCGACGACATATGTCCTCAGGAACGGGACGATGACCAGCCCGCTGCCGAAAACGAGGCATCCGGTCTTGAAGAAGAAGAGGAAGAGCGTCCATGCCGTGCCCCTTGTCAAGGCG
>DATMQU010000157.1:0-2627 GCA_035566715.1 Vicinamibacteria bacterium | reverse complement strand
CGCCCGCGCGAAACCTCAAAGCGGATGTGGAGCTCACCCTCTCCGCCACCACGACGCGCTTCCCGCGCTACGCGGACTATGCCTTTGACGACCCCACCCGCAAGTACGAGACCGAGAAGCAGAAGGTGTTCGAAGGCCAACTCGACGACACGGGAGCGGCCAAGGTCGACGCCTCCATCACGGCCGAGAACGTCGCTCCCGGCAAGCTCACCGCCAATTTCGTGACCCGCGTCTTCGAGCCGGGGGGGGCCTTCAGCCTCGACCGCTTCAGCATTCCCTACTCCCCCTACAAGCGCTACGTCGGCATCCGCACCCCCAAGGGCGATCAAGCGCGCAGCATGCTTCTCACGGACACCCGGCACGTCGTTGACGTCGTGGCCGTGGACGCCGATGGCCAGCCCGGGGGAGAGGGCGAGGTCGAGCTCAAGCTCTACAAGCTGGGCTGGCGTTGGTGGTGGGAGAAGGGGGAAGAGGATCTCACGACCTACGCGGAATCCACCGTCCAGACGCCCCTGCAATCGGGGGTCGTCGCTCTCAAGAACGGCACCGGGAGCTGGGGCTTCGAGATCAAGTACCCTGACTGGGGACGCTACCTCATCACCGCCCTGGACCGCGAAGGGCAGCACCGCACGGCCAAGGTCGTTTACATCGACTGGCCAGGCTGGGCCGGCCGCGGGCAGAAAGAGATGGCGGGGGGGGCGAGCGTGCTCGCCTTTGCCCCCGACAAGCAGGAGTACAACGTCGGGGAGACGGTGACACTGGCCCTGCCCACCCCCAAGAAGGGCCGCGCCCTCGTCAGCCTCGAGTCGGGCTCGCGGGTGCTCCGCACGGCGTGGCTCGAGGCCACCGGCACCGACACCCGCTTCTCATTCGTGGCCACCCCCGAAATGGCCCCCAACATCTACGCCCACGTCACCCTGTTGCAGCCGCATGCCCAAACCGGGAACGACCTCCCCATCCGCCTCTACGGGGTCGCGCCCGTCAAGGTGACCAACTCCGAGACGCGCCTCAAGCCGGTGCTGGAGTGCCGCGACGTCTGGTCTCCGGAGGCCACCGCCGCGGTCACGGTTCGCGAGGCCACGGGCCGGGCCATGACCTACACCCTGGCCGTCGTCGACGAGGGCCTGCTGGGGCTCACGCGCTACGCCACCCCGAACCCGTGGGACTACTTCTATGCTCGCGAAGCCCTGGGTGTCCGGACCTGGGACCTCTACGACCACGTGGTGGGAGCCTACGGGGCCGCCATGGAGCGGATGCTGGCCATCGGCGGAGGCGACCAAGGGACACCGGCCAGCGCCAAGCGCGCCAACCGCTTCCCCCCGATGGTCCGCTTCCTCGGCCCCTTCCCCCTGGCCCGCGGGGGCACGAACAGCCACGCCATCGACATCCCCAAGTACGTGGGCGCGGTGCGGGTGATGGTCGTGGCCGGCCACGAGGGGGCCTTCGGGGCCGTCGAAAAGTCCATCTTCGTCCGCCGCCCCCTCATGATCTTGGCCACCCTCCCCCGTGTGCTCGGCCCCGAGGAAGACGCCGCCCTGCCCGTTTCCGTCTTCGCCCTGGAGCCGAGCGTCAAGGACGTCACCGTGACCCTCACCACCTCCGGCCCCCTCACGGTATCGGGTCCGGCCACGAAGAAGGTCTCATTCAAGGCCCTGGGTGACGAGCTCGTCACCTTCCGGATCAGCACCAAGCCGGCCCTGGGGGTGGGGAGCGCCGTGATCCGCGCGGTGGCGGGCCCCGAGCGCGCGCAGCAGACCATCGAGCTTGACGTGCGCATGCCGACCCAGCGCACGGTGAGCGTCATCGGCTCCTCGCTCAAGCCCGATGAGACCTGGCGCCCGCTCATCATCCTCCCCGGCCAGCCCGGGACCAACGAGGTGACCCTGGAGGTCTCGCGGGTGCCCCCCCTGGACCTCGGGCGCCGCCTCGAGTACCTCGTCCAATACCCCCACGGCTGCGTCGAACAGACGGTCTCCGCCGTCTTCCCGCAGCTCTTCCTCGGCAAGCTCCTGGAGCTGTCACCGGAGAAGCGAGCCCGGACCGAGGCCAACGTGAAGGCCGGCCTCGAGAGGCTCAAACAGTTCCAGACCTCGGTCGGCGGGTTCGGCTACTGGCCGGGGGACAACGACCCCAACGATTGGGCCACCAACTACGCGGGGCATTTCATGGTGGAGGCTCAGAAGGCCGGCTATCTCCTCCCCGCGGGCCTCCTCGATCAGTGGACGGGGTTCCAGCGCCGGCGCAGCCGCGGCTGGGTCGCCGGCCCCGGCCAGGCGGAGTTGACCCAGGCCTATCGGCTCTACACCCTGGCCCTCGCGGGGGCGCCGGAGCTCGCGGCCCAGAACCAGCTCCGCGAGCGGGGTGAGCTGCCCGTCACCGCCAAGTGGAGCCTGGCCGCCGCCTATCAGCTGGCCGGGCAACCGGAGGCGGCGCGGGCCCTGGCCCGGGGGGCGGGCGTGACCAGCCGGCCCTACCGGGAGCTCTTCTTCACCTTCGGCTCGGACCTGAGGGACCGGGCCATGGTCCTGGAGGCCCTCGTGACCCTGGGCATGCCCGAGCAGATCGGGCCCCTCGTCAAGGCCCTCTCGGAGTCGCTCAGCAAGACCGAGTGGCTGAGCACTCAGGAG
>DATMQU010000156.1:0-2938 GCA_035566715.1 Vicinamibacteria bacterium | reverse complement strand
ACGGCCGCTCCAGCCGCTGCTGGAGTGGGATGATCGGAAGTTCGCCCACTCGGAAAGGTTGGCCTTCCCGAGGAGAACGGCGCCCGCCTCGCGCAGTCGCTTCGCGAGGAAGGAGTCCTCGGCCGAGAAGCTACCGGCGAGGGCCAAGGATCCCGCGGTGGTCATCATCCGGTCCCCGGTGCCGATGTTGTCTTTCAAGAGAACAGGGATGCCGTGCAGGGGGCCGCGGGCGCCCTTCGCCTTCCGCTCCGCATCCAGGGCGTCCGCGATGGCGAGGGCGTCGGGGTTCGTCTCCAGGACCGCGCGCAGGGCGGGGCCCTGGCGGTCCAGGGCTTCGATGCGCACCAGGTACGCCTCGGTGAGAGCGCGGGCGGTGAGGGCACCCGACTGCATACGTTCCTGGAGCGTGGCGATCGTCGCCTCCTCCAGTTCGAAGGGCGCGGTCTCCGCGGGGGCGGGAGCCGGCTCCGCGGACCCGGGGCGGGCCGCGCCCGCCACCGCCGCCGCCACGCCCCCCAGGGCGCCGTAGCCTAAGAAGGTCCTCCGGCCCAATGTTCGCGCCTCGCCGCCGTCCGTCTGCTTTCCGCTCATGAGCTTCTCCTCGCTGGTCTCCCGTCGATCGCGGACGGGTTCGTCTGGGTTTTCCGCGCCGCCCCGGGTGGCCGCGGCAGGGCGCTCCGCCGTCTGGCCGGCACTCTCCGGTTCTTGAATCTCCCTTCCGGGAATCATACTGTGGGAAGACCCGTTGACGACGGATGGTCGGGGGGTGTCCAATCCGGAGTGGTCTGCACTGACCGATGACGAAGTTCATATCCCTGGACGACCGCCTCTACTCCTACGTGCTCGCCCACCGCACGCGGGACGACGCGCTTCTCCGGGAGCTGCGCGCGGACACCGCCGCCTTGGGCTCTCGGGCCCGGATGCAGATCGCCGCCGATCAGGGCACGCTGCTCACGGTGCTGGTGGCCGCGATGGGCGCGCGCCGGGCCCTCGAGGTGGGCACCTTCACCGGGTACAGTTCGCTCTGCATCGCTCGCGGCCTGGGCCCCGACGGTCGGCTGCTGGCCTGCGACGTGAGCGAGGAATGGACCGCGATCGCGCGCCGCTATTGGGCGCGCGCCGGCCTCAATGACCGGATCCAGCTGCGCTTGGGGCCGGCCGCGGAGACCCTGCGATCCCTTCCCCTAGAGCCGGCTTTCGACTTTGTCTTCATCGACGCCGACAAGACGGGCTACCCCACATACTACGAGGAGAGCCTGCGCCGCTTGCGACCAGGCGGGCTCATCGCCGTCGACAACGTGCTCTGGAGCGGGGAGGTCGTCCGGCCAGACGCCCAGGATGCGGACACCCGCGCGATACGGGCCTTCAACGACTTCGTGGCCTCGGATGCCCGCGTGCGGTCCGTGATGATTCCCGTGGCCGACGGCCTGACCCTCGTTCAGAAGCTCGACTGATGGCGGGAGGTTCGGCATCTGCCCCCCCCTGGCGGCCCGTCGACGTTCTTGAGTTCCTTGTTCCTCGACGAAGAGTCCGAGGACCCGCGGGGAGGGTCCGGAACCGTGACCAGCGTGGCGGCTAGGCCTTCATGACGCCCGGGAAGCGGGCGGGGCTGGGGCTTCGGCCCGGGAAGACGGAGGCCAGGCTCCGGGCCCCTAGATGGCGGGTCAGGACCTCGCCCAGCAGGTCCCGAAAGTCCGTGGTGATGGCCAGGTCGCGCCCCTCGTAGAGTCGGTCCGGGGAGAGCCCCGGCCAGCGGCCGTGGACCTTCCCGCCCCGAATGCGCCCCCCCATCACGAACGATACGCTGGCGTGGCCGTGGTCGGTGCCGCGGTTCCCGTTCTCGCGGACGGTTCGCCCGAACTCCGTCATGGTCACGACCACCACGTCCTGCATGCGGTCGCCCAAGTCCCGGTGGAACGCGGCCAAGGCGGAGCCGAAGTCGCGCAGGCGATTGGCGAGCTGGCCTTGGGCGCCGCCCTCCGCCGCATGGTGGTCCCAGCCGCCCACCTCGGTGAAGGCCATCTCCACGCCGACCTCCGCCTTCAGGAGCTGGGCGATTTGCCGGAGGCTGTCGCCGTACGGCCCGCGCGGGTATTGGACCCCCTCCGCCGGTTGGTATTTTGCGGCGTCCATCTTCTTGAGGAACTGGATGGCCTCGAAGGCCTCCTGGCCCGTTCCGTGCAACGTATCGTGGACGGCGCCCGCGTACATTTCCTCGAATCCCCTTCCCACCGCGGGGCCCGCGGCGGGCCTCAGGCCGAAGTCGCGGATATTGGCCAGGGCCACGGCCGGGTACTTGCCCGCGAGCGAGCGGGGCAGGGTGGGGGTGAGGGCGACCGCGCGCAGAGGCGTCGACGCCGGGTCGGGGCTCGCCTGGAGGCAGCGGTTCATCCAGCCATCCTCGGTGGCCTTGCGGCCCGGGGTGCCGGTCTCCATGAAGTCCTGGGCGTCGAAATGGGACCGCGTGCCGTCGGGGCTGCCGATGGCCTGGACGGCGGCCAGGTCGCCGCTCCTCCACAGCGGCAGCAGGGGCTCGAGCGCCGGGTGGAGGCCGAAGAAGCCGTCGAGATCCAGGGCCGCATCCGTCGCCCCCCCTTTGGGCGGGGGGACGGCGATGGTGGGCCGCAGCGCCCGATAGGCGTGCTCGCCGTACGGGATCACGGTGTTGAGCCCGTCGCAGGCTCCCCGCTGGAAGACGACGACCAGGGTCTTCCTTTTCTTCGCTCCTTCCGCCGCGCTGACCGAGCGCAGGAGGACGTGCGGGACGGCACCGAAGGAAACCAGGGCCAGGCCCGACGACTTGAGGAAGACCCGTCGCGTGAGCATGCCTATCTCCTCTGGAACTCTGGGCTGCCCAGGACGAGCCCGGCCACGCGGGCGGGGTCAAGCCCGAGCCCCGCCTCGCCCTCCACCGCCTTGCGCGTGGACTCGGAGAGGC
>DATMQU010000155.1:0-14753 GCA_035566715.1 Vicinamibacteria bacterium | reverse complement strand
GAGAAGCGCTCAAGGCCGAGATCCTCAAGGGCAACGCCATCACGGCCGCCGGTCTCGACATCGGCGAGCCGGTGCGGCCCGATAGCGAAGTCGTGCTGGTACGCTTCGCGCCGGTGGCGCGAGCGGCGAGCGTGCGGCTGCGCATCAGCGAAACCTACACCGATCCCGACCGGTATCGGCTCGAGGGGGATGGGTTGGTGTGGGACCGCAGCTTCGGCCGACCGCGGAACGCCGTCGTGCTGCCGGCGGGCTGGATCCTGACCGCCAGCTCGATTCCCGCGCTGGTCTCCGAGACCGCCGACGGCCGGATCCGCCTCGATTTCGTGAACCCGCGTCCGGATGAGATCGCCGTCCTCATCAAGGCGCGCCGGCGCGCCCGCGCCCGCTAGCAAGCCGCGGATCGTCCGTGCGCTCGCTCAGGGGCGGGGGCGCGGCGGGGGTGGGGGCGGGGGCGGGTGGTGAGGCACAACTTTCGGGCCCGGGCCGTGGGAGGCCCCGCCCTTGCCACCCTTGCCGGAAGGGGGGGTGGACGAGCCGGAGGCGGGTGCGTTGGGGGAGTGTGACGAAGCGGAGGGATGAGAGGCGGAAGCAGCCTTGGCGCTCTCCTTCAGGTCTTCTACCAAGTGCGACGGTTCCTTCCGGTCGCGAATCCCTTCGACGAGAATCTGACGCATTCTCTCCCGCCCGACACCGAGCCGTTGAGCTTCGACGTAGACGGCCACCAGCCCATCCATCTGTTCTCGCGTCCAACCCGCCCCGGTGGCGGCGGCCAGGACATCCCGTGTGTCCGCGGGAGGAAACCCCCTCTGACCGAGCCGGCCCATGACTTCGGCGGCCCGGGAGACGGTTTCGAGATCCCGCCCCGTCCTTGCCGCCGCCGGGACCACGGTGACGACATCCCCAGGGGTCACCCCCATCGAGAAGGAATCGGCGAGCCGCATGACGGAGCGGTCCCGATCGCGGACCGTGATCCCTTCCTTGGCGCAACGGCGGGTCACCTCGTCCGCCCTCTCCAGGTCGGCAAGGCGAACGGTGAGAACGCCCAGGATGACCGAAGGCTGGGCCCCTCGGGCGATCCCTTCGCGTATGCGGTTGACGAGAGCCGAAGCGGGAAGCCCGTGCCCCTCCGCGCGGTCGAGCGTGGCCAGCGCGGCTTGCGTCTGGGAGGGCGTGAAGCCCCTCGACTCGAGACGGCCACGGATGTCGCTAGCGTCGAAAGTAGCATCGCCCCATCCCGGGCCAGACGCGACCAGGACCAGGAGGATGACCCCGGCTCCGAGCCGGCCCAGGTCCAACCGGACGTCCCTCGCGATCAAGCCCATTCCTGTCCTGGCGCTCAGAGCGAAATGTCGAGTACCGAGTCGGCCCCGCCGTAGCCGCTGTCAACCACGGTGGCTGCCTGCGGATCGGCCACCCATTTCTCACTGTCCACCACGAAGGCGTAGCGGTAACGACCGGGGGGAAGGGAGAGCCGCGTCTTCCACACTCCGTCCTCGCCCTTCTTCATGACGACGGCATCCCAGCCGTTGAAATCCCCGGCGACGGCAACGGTGCGCGCCTTGTCGCCCGCCAGCTTCAGCTCGACCTGGACGTGGGGGGCCTCGAGCGGCGCGCGGCCGCGGAAGACATACACAGAGAAGACAATGAGGCCCACAGCCAGGGCGCCGACGGTGGCGGGCAGCCAGTGCAGAGCCG
The DNA here is from genome assembly GCA_035566715.1 of Vicinamibacteria bacterium. GTDB lineage: Bacteria > Acidobacteriota > Vicinamibacteria > Fen-336 > Fen-336 > DATMML01. The sequence goes on along the minus strand of DATMQU010000155.1, from coordinate 13,058 downwards.
GAGAGCGCTCGCGTGCTCGGGCCGGAGATCGAAGGGCGGCCACGCGCCGGAGCACCCTGTCTGAGAAGCCAACGGGGAGAGCTCTCTGGCCACGCAGGGTGTTCCCCACCCAGTCCGACAAGGCCGCGCGCTCCCGACACGCGCTGCAGCTGCCGATCAGCTGCTCCAGTGCGATCGCCTCTTCGGGGGAGAGGCGGCCGTCTGCCTTCCTGTGGAGCAAGCCGTCGATCGGGTGCCGACAGGGACTGCTGGACATCGCCCACCTACCTCTTCGCGCCCATATACGGAGAGACCGGGCGTTTATTTCGCCTTCCTGCTCGCCTTTCTTAAGTTGCTGGCCTCGAGGGTCTTGAGAAGGAGCCGACGGGCTCGGAAAAGGCGAACCTCCACGGTACCGAGGGGAAGCCCCAGAAGGGCAGCGATCTCCTCGTACGACAGCTCCTGCGACTGGCGCAAGATGAACACCTCCCGGTACTTGACAGGCAGCGCCGCTATCGCCCGTTCGAGTCCTTCCTCGGCCTCCCGGGCGAGCAATGCCTGCTCCGGATCGGGAGATCGTTCGGGCAGCTGCGGCTCCGGTCTGTCCTCTTCACGCTCCCGAGTCGGCGCAAGCCACCGAGGAAGCGATCGTCGGCGCAGATGGCTGCGACAGAGGTTGAGGGCGATCGTGTAGAGCCAGGGGTGGAACCGAGAGCCGGCCCGAAAGTCCCGGAGGCGGGCGTAGGCCTGAAGGAAAGCCTCCTGGGCCATATCCTCCGCATCCGCCGCGTTACCTGTCATTCGATAGCCGAGGTTGAAGATGGACCGCGCATACTTGTCAACGAGACGGCGAAAGGCCTCCTCGTCACCGGAGAGGACGGCGCGGATCGCCTCCTGGTCCTCCGCCTCCACGGGAGGGAGATTCACCATGTGTGAAGCTTACGGGGAACACGCAGCCATGCAAGCCGTCGTCCACGGGCGGCGATCGGTGTCAGCCCCGCGGGCGTGAAGGAGTCAGGGCTGCGCCCGGGGGGCCCGGCTGAACGCGTAGCTGACGTTGGCGCTCGCCAGCAGGCTGGCGCCGTTCTGATCCAGGCTCGAGATCGTGCGTCCCGCCGCGCCCGAGACGAACAGGGAAGGGGAGACGCGCACCATGAGCGACGCGGTCGCGTCCAGACGCGAGCGGCTGAGCCCGCTCAGGTCGCTCGTCGCGGTCGCGCTCGTGGTGTGCATGTACGACAAGGCACCGGTGACGGTCACCCTGGGGGAGAGCGTCCGTTCCAGCGCTCCCGCCAGGAAGACCGCGCCGCGGGAAAAGTACCCCGTAGTTGCGAACACGCGCGTCGGGCCCCGGGTGATCTGGACGCTCACCGGCAGGGCCCAGTTGACGCGCGAGAGGCCGAGGGTCGTGTCCGACAAGGCGGCATCGCTCAAGACCTCCAGCATAGGGGCCACGGCCAGTCCAACCTTGTGCTGGTTCGGGTCCATGAGCTTCACCTTGGCGGCAAGGTAGGTGTTGCCGCGGCCGCTCGCTTCATAGCCATCGTTATAGCTGGCCCAGTAGAAAGGCAGGCTGCCGCTCAGCTGTAGCCGGCTCGAGACTCCGACCGCCGCGTTGACCACGGGCGCGTCCGTTTCCCCGCCGTCCAGCGATTCTGCGCGGCCGATCGATAAGCCGACCGTGGCCGCGCCTGGTGCAAGCGTTTCGGCGTCATCGAGCCACGCGGCGAGGACGACGGCACTGGTCGGGCTTCCGGTGCCACCCCCCACGGCCGGCACGGGCAGTTCGGTCCGTCCAGCGGTTCCTTGCCCATGCCCCCCGGCTCCGGGAGGAAGGGGCGGTCGCTTGGAATGGCCGGGCGGGTTGGGCGGCTTGGGGGGTTTTTGGGGGTTTTGGGCAAGCGCCATCGCCGGCACCAACGCCAAGCCGCAGAGAGCGACGCGCGAAAAACGCCTCGGGGAGCGCATGTCAGCGGCCCGACTGCGAAATGGGGTGCCGAATCCGACTGCGGCAAAGGGTGACGAGCAGCATCGGTGGCCTAGCATAGACCAGGGAGCACCACGTCGGCCCAACTGGGCGCCTCCCCATCCATTTCCGCCAAAAGTGTCGAACTCCGCTGAGAGCGACACACCCGGCTGGGCCGGCCGTCCGCTCAGCAGGGGTCGGAAAATCACTCTCGCCCTCGCCTTCGATGTCCAGCCAGGTCCCTTTTGGTTCTAGCTCCGGCTCTCCCCGAGCCAGCGAAGCGCCGGGTCACGGGGTGGCGTCCATTACGGTCCCAGGTCGAACCGCTCTCCGACCGAGGGGGGTGAGGTGACGCAGATCACAAAGGTGGGGCAGAACCAGTTGGAGGGGCGAAATAAAGGCCCGGGCCGGGCGTAAATCGCGCCATGACTGAGAGTTTTGGACCTCACCCAAATTGGGAGGCATGCATGAAGCGTTTGCAAGTTCTTCTCCCGGCAGCGATTGCCGTTCTGGCCCTTGCTCTTTCTGGCTGCGGCAGCAGCCCGACCTCGCCCTCGGGCATGAACGCGAGCGTTAACCTGCATGGTCTGGCCATGGGCCAGAGCGCGGCGAGCGCGTCCTCAGCCAGCGGCTACCGCGCGATGTCTGCCAGTGGCAGCATCACTGTGACCGTGCAGGGGACCTCTCTCTCGACGACGATCTCCGGCAACGGCAGCTTCGAGCTGGACGGCCTTCCGGCGGGGACCTTCACCCTCGTCTTCACAAGCAACGGAGTCACCCTCGGCACGATAACCCTCACGAACGTACCCACCCAGGCGGAGATCAACCTCGTCGTTCACATCACGAGCACCGTTGTCATGGTCAAGGTCGAGATCAACGGCACCGACGAGACCGACAACGAGAACAACGGGACCGATGGGACCAAGACCTGCCTGATCGACGGCGGCACCGTGGGCTCGTCGATCGAGCTCGAGGGTTCCGTGAGTTCGGCCTCGGGCAAGATGTTCAAGATGTCGGTCAACGGCAATCGGGCGAGCGCGGACGTGAGCGTCGACGCCACGGGCGCAAGCTTTGACTGCGCGGGCGTCAAAGGCACATGCGATGCCTCGCTGCTCGTGGCGGGCGCCAAAGTCCACGTGAGCGGGAGCCTTACCTCCTGCTCGCTGACGGCAGCCCAAGTCAAGGCAACCGAGGTCAAGTTCCAGCACTGAACGGCGCTTGGCGGGTTCCTCGTCTTGCTAACCGCAGCATCAACCACCATGAGGCCGCCGAGCCCAAAAGGCTCGGCGGCCAGTGGAGCTCAGGAGGGGGTTCATGCCTAGAGGGCGGTGGCAGTTGGTTTCCGCGCTAGTCGCCTGCGGCTTCGGCACTCCCACCGAACCCTCGGACGGCACTGCTGAGCTGACGACAGCCGACGTTGCCGCCGTGATGCGGAAAAGAAGGCCTGGCTGCGACGGCCAGGCCTTGCTCGTCACCTTCTCGGAGGTGGGCCTCTACTTGAGCGGCGGGGGGTGCGCCGCGGTGGGACTGCCATTTCCCGACGGCCGAGCCCGATCGCACTGACTCTAGGCTGGGACTGCGCAGGACTTGGTGCCGCTCTAAGCGGAGAACCGGAGGGACTGGTGGGAGGAATGACGGCGAGATGCCCGAGCTGTAAGGGCATCATCACCGCAACCCCAAGCGAAGAGCGTTTCCTCATTTGCCCGAAGTGCGGCGCGCGGCTGAGAGCCCCCGTAACCGCTCCCGCGAGTAGCGGGCCGACCGTCGCGGCCCTCGGGGCTCTAGCCGCCCCGGCGGCTCAGTCCCCGGCCCCGAGCGTCGCGTTAGGTGCGGTCCCGGACCCCGAAGCCCTCTTGGTCGAGCTGCGGGCGCTCGTAAGGGGACAGGAGGAGAGCCTCCTCATCCTCCGCCAGGTCTTTGCGATGGTGAGCTCCGGCCATGCGCCCGCGGGGTCAGCGCAGTCGGCGCCGGGGAGCCTTGATCTATCGAACGTGCACGCTGAACAAGGAGCGGGCACTCCCGCCACGCTCTTGCCGGTGCGCACCCGCCGTCGACGCAAAACGGTCCTTCTCATTGACCACGACGATGGGGCGCGTCGGGAAGCATCGGCCGCCTTCGAGGCAGCTCACGTGCCCGTACGAACGGTGGCGGACGGGAGGGCGGCCATCGCGGCTATCACCGCGGAGAAACCCGACGTCATCGTACTGGAGCTCGGGCTTCCGGATCCGATGTCGGGGCGGGACGTCATCAACGTGATCAAGGCCACGATGGAGTGGGTAGGCATCCCCATCGTGCTCTACACCGTGCTCCCCATTGAGAGCCAGGAGGAGGCACGCACCATCCATGGCGCCGACGACTTGGTTCCGAAGGGCCCAGGTCAGGTCGAGGCACTGGTTGCGCGGGTGATCCAGATCTTCCAAAGGGAAGGCTGAAAGACCGAATGCATCGAGCCGGCATTCCACCCGGTTTGAATGAAGGGAACGTGGAGGAGCGTCTGCGCACCACATACTGCGATGTTCCCGGGGCCTCCCCTGGTCCTCTCCTCCCGCCCCAGACGCATTGAAGCGGGTGATGGGTGGGAAGGGCAACCGTCACATGAGCATTTCCGACGCGAGCCCGGGGGGCACACCGTGACCCCGGGGAGGATCCAAGACTCCAGCGTTCCCGAGCGGCTCCTATCCGCGCTGGCCAATCGGGAGACGGGAATACTTACCTTTCGCAACGGGTCGGTCACCAAGAGCCTGTACCTGCACATGGGCCATGTGATCTACGCCAAGAGCAGCGACCCCGATGAACGCATGGGCGAGAGCCTGCTTCGGCGGGGCAAAATCACGGTTCGCCAATACCTGGAGGGCAGCCAAAGGATGCAGCCCGGCCAGCGGCTGGGGACGGTCCTGGTGGCTATGGGGGCCCTCGAGCCGCTGGATCTGCTCCCCGCAATGCAGCAGCATGTCAAGGAGATCCTGCTCGACGTACTCACCTGGACCCAGGGGGAGTACGAACTGATCTCGGGCGAGATCGGCTTCGAGGACGTAGTGATTCTCAGTTTTCCCATGGAAAACCTCATCCTGGAGGGCATTCGCCAGACCCGCTCTTGGAGCCTCGTCCATCGCGGGATCGGGGACATGAGCTCCGTTCCCGTTCCCACAGACAACAAGGAGGTCCTTGGCAAGCTCAGGTTGACGGACGAGGAGCAACAGGTCTTGGCCCACGTCAACGGCCGGGCCTCGGTGGAGCAGATCTGCCAGGTCTCCCACCTTTCGAACCTGGAGGCCTGTCGCACCCTCTGGGCCCTCCTGGTCCTGGGCGTCATCCGGTACGGCCAGGCGGGAGCGGCGCCGGCTGGCCAAGGTCGCGAACCGCCTCCCGACGGGGAGGCGCATGCGGGCAAGGCTCAATGAGTTGGTTGTTGCCACCAGCTGGGGTTGGGAGCGACCCCGGGGCGGAGGTCGAGGGGTGGTGTCCGGAATCACTGCGTTTGGTGGCGAAGGGAGCTTGGATGGGGCCGGTGAAAAAGCGGAGGTTAGGGGGCGCTCGCTGTGAAAGTCATGTCCTGACAGCGACTTCCGCATGGGAGTGAGTCGTACGACGACCATCGTACGAGCTTGTTGTGCGAACAACTCTCTATTTGCTCGCGGCGGTGCTTCTCCTGGGGCTCGGTCTGCTTGTCGCGTTCTCTTACGGACGCTGGAAGAAGCTCCGCGAGCGAGAGAGATTTCTCCTGAGCATGATGGAGATCACGACCCCGCGACGCATGGGTCCGGGGCAGAGGGCCCGACTCGCAATCCTCCAGACGCCCTGGTGGGCAGTCTGGCGTTGGCTGCCCGACCGGTGGCAGCGGCGGGAGTAGCGGAAAGACCCCGTCGCTGGTCGACGCTTGGGAAGGGCCATCGCAGGGGGTGAGCGAGCCCTGCGATCAGCCAGTTCAGGGTAAGCGGGCCCTTCGGCCTGAGCCCGGTCCGGGGTCCCCACTCGCGGAGTGCATCTCCGCGTTCGCCTATTCAGCGTTTCTTTGCGTTGTCCGGGCCCTCGCGGCAAAGACGACCCCAAAAGGCCAGCGTCTCCGCGCGGTCGCCCAATCAATGCAATCGACCCCTTGCCAGGTGCTAGAGAGTGCTTTAACCTCTGCTGGCCCTCTCTCCGCGATCGCACGATCAGCCAATTGGTAACGAGCGGCGAACTATGGGGCTTGATCCTCTGGTGATCTGCCCGGCCTGCAAGGCAGAGAACGATAGCGCGGCGGACGCCTGTTCCCATTGTGGGCGGCTTCTTTCCGGTCTCAAGCTGGGGGAGGTCCTGAGCCGCCGCTACGAGATCCTGGACCTCCTCGGCCAGGGCGGCATGGGAGCGGTCTACAAGGCCCAGGACCGTATCCTCGATGAGATCGTCGCCGTCAAGGTCCTGCGCTTCGACATGAGCCGGAGCCCCCGATGGGCGCGTAGATTCCAGTTCGAGATCAAGCTAGCCCGTAAAGTGAGCCACCGGAACGTCTGCCGTTTTCACGAGTACGGTGAGGACAGGGGGCACAGCTACGTCTCCATGGAGTTCGTTGACGGAGTCGATCTGCGGCGCAGGATGGCGGAGAAGGGCAGCATGGGATGGGACGAGGCTTTCGAGGTCGCGATCCAGATCAGCAAGGGGCTCCAGGCGATCCACGACGTGGGGATCGTCCACCGCGACCTCAAGACGTCGAACGTGATGCTGGACTCACGTGGCATCGTCAGACTCATCGATTTCGGAGCCGCAAAGCGGTGGATGGCCGACGGACAGACCGAAGGCACCGTCGCCGGCGAGATCATCGGGACCCCGGAGTACATGAGCCCCGAGCAAGCCCGCGGAGGGAGCGTGGACTTCCGGAGCGACCTCTACGCGTTGGGGGTGGTCGTCTTCGAGCTTTTCACGGGCCGCGTCCCCTTTCGGGGCGAGAGCCCGGTCCTCACGATCCTTAAGCACCTGCGGGAGCCTCCCCCGCTCAGCGGGCCCTATGCCGCCCGCCTCCCGAGGCAACTGGTTCCGATCTTGAGGAAGGCGCTCGCCAAGTCACCCGACGAGCGCTATGCGACCGCGCGAGGAATGAGCGAGGCCTTGCGTTTGGCTCGGGGTGGACCCGACCTTGAGCCCCGCAGAAAGCCCACCCCGCTCCAAAAGGCGTCGCTCCCACTCCCTCCCCGGGGGTTCACGCCGCCCCGGGGGAGCACCCTTCCGGGTGTTGCCTCTGGCGCCCCGCCCGGGAGGCGTGACATAACTCGCCCCATCCCCCCCCAGATCGCCGCCGAGGCGGAGTTGGCGGGCAAGGAAAGGATTGCCCGCTTCATATCGGAGCTCGGCCATCCCAACGTGCGCCTCCGTTGGAGGGCGGCCGTGGGCTTGTGGGAGATGGGTCCCACCGCCAAGGACGCCGTGCCGGCCCTGACCAAGGCGCTACAAGACAAGGCGCTCCCGGTCGCCCATGCCGCCGCCGAGGCCCTGAGGACCATCACGGAGGAGCGAGAGTCGGACCTCTTGGGTCCCCCGCCCACGACCGGGAGTGGCCCGATCGATGTTTCCGCCCTGATCGACGCGCTGCGACACGAGGACGTGAGCGTCCGCGAGTGGGCAGCGGTCGCCCTGGGACACCTCGGGCCTTCAGCGAAGGACGCGGTCACGGCTCTGCGGGCCGCCCTCAAGAACACGATGAGCGGCATACGCGACTGGGCTGCGGCCGCTCTCGGTGGCATCGGTCCAGAAGCGAGCGACGCGATTCCGGACCTCGTGGGAGCTCTCAAGGACGAGAGCCGCTTCGTGCGAGCCGCCGCCGCGGCGGCCCTAGGGGCTATGGGCCCCTCCGCCAAGGACGTGGTGCCGGATCTCGTCGCGGCCCTGAGGGACGAGAACGCCAACGTTCGCTGGCGGGCGGCGGCGGCGCTTGGTGAGATTGGCCCAGAGGCCAGAGCAGCGATCCCCGCCCTCATCTCGGCGCTGGAGGACAGGGATGTATCGACTACGGACGCCGTGGCCCTAGCCCTGGAGAAGGTCATCGGAAAGCCGGAACCGAGCCCCCAACCAAGCCCGCAACCGACCCCCCAGCCAAGCCCTGAGCCTCCGATACCCACGGCTCCTGCCGCGGCCGACGTTGGCAGCCTCATCCTGTCCCTCACCACCGACGACGCACCGAGCGTTCGCTGGCGGTCGGCCGCAGCTCTCGGCGATATGGGTCCGACGGCGAAGGAGGCGATCCCCGCCCTGACCGGCGCCCTGGAGGACAAAGACGACACCGTCCGTGGCGAAGCCGCCCGGGCTCTCGGGCGAATGGACTCAGCCGCCAAGGAGGCTGTCCCCGCCCTCGCCGCCGCCCTCAGGGACGGGGACGAAGTGCTCCGGCACCACGCGGCGGCGGCTCTGGGGTTGATCGGTCCCGACGCCCTCGGGGCCGTCCCCGCGCTCATCGAGGCGCTGAAAGAGAGGGACTTTCTTGAACCCGACGAGGCCCAGGAGGCCCTGTTCAGCATTGGCCGGGCCGCCGTCCCCGCCCTCATCGAGGCGCTCCGGGACGAGAATCCGCGGATCCGCGGCAAAGCCTCGGGCCTCGTTGCCCGGCTCGGCGGAAAGGGGAAGACGCCCCTAAATCGGTACTACGTGGAGAACGTGCACTGCATTGTCGGTAGCGAAAGAATGCGCGTGGCCAACCTTGGCACCGGGGGCCTGTTTGCCTCGACCGAGCACCCTCCTCCCGTGGGTGACGTGGTGACGCTGGTGGTCGAGCTCACTCCCAACACGTCGTTCACGGTGGTTGGCCAGGTCTCGTGGGTGAACAATGCCGCCGCGCCCTCCTCCAGCGATTGGCCGCCTGGTTTTGGGGTCCGATTCACGCGCATAGCCAGCGAAGACATGGCCGCGATCCGCGTCGTCCTCAAGCGCTCGGAACCCGTCCTCGGTTCCGTGCCGCCTCGCGCTCCGGAGAAGCGGAAGGATAGCGGAGCCTGAGGCGGTCCTTGCGCGCCGGCTCCTCACCCTGTGTGCGACGTCCGCGCCGCGGGACGAATATCGCGCCGAAGACACCTACTATGCAGACCTTGCCCCGACAGCGTTTGGCTCAATTCCGCTGAGGGAGTTGACGGCCGGCGACCTCGAGCGCGGGGCGGCTGAGGATACTGTGAATTGCGGAGGCTTCCGTTCCCGGTCTTCATCCCACTGAAGCAACTGGGCTGCCGTGGAGGGTTACGATCGGAAGCCGTAGGCCGTGCAGTGGTCTTGGTCAGAGAGGAGGTCCAATGACTCTCCCCGCGCGGAAAACCAGAGGCCGGACGATTAACGCCCACCTGCGGCGGGGCTCAGAGGCAGAGAGAGCGTACCGTATTCGAGCGGGCGCCCGGGCAATCAGGCCGGAGGAAATCGTCCGCGGCATTGGGCCAAGCCCCGATCACGATCTCGTCTATCACGGAGGCCTTACCATCCCGACTCTTGGCTACAAGAATTTCTACGTGGGGGGCCGCGACGCCTGGGTGTTGAGCGATGTGGAGAACATTGACCGGGCCCTGGCCGCCGCGATGAGCGACGTCGGACTCAACAATGTGATGTGCCAGTACTTCACCCGGATGCCGACATGCGTGGCCGCCGCCTCCGAGATCTTGGCCGGCCCACCGCCCGTCCTCGTAAACAAGGCGGACGTAGAGGCTCTGGTGGCGTCGCTGAGGGCCCAGGGAAGGCTGGATGGCTTCGACCTCGGCTCGGCCGTCTTCAACCTGCTCCTTCCCTCCGGAACGGTCCTTACCGATGATGCCGTGGGCCACAGCGAGCACCACCCGCCACCGTCATCCGAGCGAGAGGAAGCCGCGCGTTCGCCCGAGGGACTCGGTGGCTACCACGGCTCCACCCACACCGGAGGCGTCACCGCGTACTATGCGGTGGGCGTCTACCCGGAGACCCGCAATGGCCAGACCAACGGGATCGACGCCTTTGGCACTCCTTGGAAGAACGTGGTGGCGACCTTCTACCACGAGCTGAATGAAGCCCGAACGGACGCCGACGTGGAGGAGGCGAACAACCAGGGGAAGGACAACCTGCTCGGCTGGGTATCGCCCGAAGGAGAGGAATGCGGCGACTACCCGATCTTCGAAGCCGCAGACCTGGCCCTGGTGTTCAAAGAAGTGCCGCTGGCGAACGGCGGCGGAACGGTACCGATCCAGTTCCAATACTCAAATCAGGTCCACGGCCCCGAAGGCCCCGTCTCGACACCTTACCCGTTTTTCCACGGTCAATAGGCCCGGTTCACGGAGTCGGCGTCCCTGGCGGGCCGTTACACTTCCCCCAGCGTCCAGTTAAGGGTTCGCAAGCCGCGACCGTCCGTACGAGCAGTGGTCGTCCGTCGGGAATTGTGCCTGTGGGGAGAGGGGCAATTGAGTAACTCCAGTTTGCCTGGTCATGGCCGAGGTCCGGCCACCGACGGCCACGATCATTGCTGGCAAGTGTTTATGTGGGTTGGAGTTCGGAGCCCAGAGTGAAGGGGATCACGGGGCTTCCTTGCTTGGCACCGGCCTTGCGAACACATACTCCCGTGGTCGGCCCTGTCCTATTCACGCTTCTGCAGTTCGCGTCCGCGGACCCCGGTGCGGGGGATGGCGTCGCGACCCTGCCTGGCGGCAACCCCCCAGCGTGGGCGAGCGCCCTCGTCCGCCTCGAGCCAGCGCCGGACCCGGGCCAGAGCAACAGTTTCCGGTCCGCCTATGGCCCGCGACCTGATTCGGTCGTTGCGGTCGTGGGGCGGGAAGAGGCGGCGACACACGTCAGCCTCATTGGCTTCTCGGAAACGTCCGCCCTCGACTACTCGCCGCTCACACGACAAGAGCGCTGGCGGCTGTTCTTGAACCAAACCGTGGCGTCTCCGGGGGCCTTCGCGCCGGTCCTGGCGACCGCCGTCCTCGCCCAGCGCTTCCGCACCCCGCCTGAGTGGGGAGACAACGCCTCGGGGTTTGGAAAGAGAATGGCTCTGGCCTTCGGCACCAACGTCGTCCAGGGAGTGATCCAGTCCGCGGGCGACGCCGCACTCAAGCAGGACCCGCGCTTCATTCGAAGCGGCCAGGGGAATTTCTGGCGTCGCGCGGGGCATGCGGTACTGTTCACGGTTTTCACCTACGACGACCGCGGCCGGACATGCTTCGGCACCGCCAACGTCGCGTCCTATTACGGGAGCAGCATCGCCAGTGCGCTGCTGTACCCGCCCGGTCACAACGCTTGGCGCGAAGGGGTGCGGGCCGCGAACCTGCAATTGGCGATGAGCGCCGCCTTCAACGTCTTCGAGGAGTTTTGGCCGGATATTCGAAAGGCCTTCCGGCGGTCGCACTTCGGCGAAAGGACACATTGACGAAACGAGGACTCGACGTCCCTGCCGGCGGCAAGCGAGTCGTAGTAGCCCCTCGCGAACAGGATTCCTGCATCATCCGCGACTGGTCTCTCCCTCGCGATGGTGTAATGTGAGCCCAGTGACGTAAAGCGCTCTTCGCGCGACGCCGCAGGGCTTCAACGCAGAAGTGAGCCCTGCTTCCGCGACCGAGGCCAGGCAGGTCGGGATATACCCCTCGTTCTTTCCGCTCTCGACCAACTGCTAGGACTCTGGCACTCAAATCGTAGAAAGTTGTTGATATGCGGAAGAACCCAAGAACTCGGCGTGCAATACGTCTGCCGGTCGCCGGGTCGATACAGCCTCCTGGTCAGCCAGCGGGGACGAAGTACACCGTCTCGTAGCCACGTTCCTTCAGCTCCCGTATGAGGTGTGGTACCACGATGACGGTCTGCTCCTGGATGTCATGGAGGAGGAGGATCCCGCGCTGGGCACGATCCAGCTCGGCCAGCAGATTCTGAAACAGCTTGTGCGGGTCGCGCAGGCGCCAATCCAGCGAGTCCATGTTCCAGAAGAAGGTCGTGTTCCCCCTCGACCTCACGAACGTCAATTCCCCGGCCGACTTCGAACCGTACGGGAAGCGGAAGAACGGCAGTTGGCCGGGCTTGAGCCCCAGGGCCGAAGCCACAGCCGAATCCCCAGCCTCGATCTCGAGCTCGGCGTGGGCTTCGGATAAGGACGCCAAGTCCGGATGGCTGTAGGTGTGCGATCCTACCGCGTGGCCGGCGTCCCTCACTTGCCTGGCCACGGCGGGATGGGTGGCGGCGTTGCGGCCAACCTGGAAGAAGTTCGCTTTGATGCCCGCGGCGGCCAGGATGCCCAGGATGCGCGGGGTGCGCGTGGGGTGCGGACCGTCGTCGAAGGTGATGGCGATCTGCCGGAGACCCAGGTCGCCATCGGCGAAGACCTCGTCCCTCCTGGTGTCGACGGGAATCGCCCTGGACGCCAGGAGCGGGACCGCCGCTTCTTCACCCGAGGCCCTCGGGTGGGCCTGGTCGAGGCGCACTGCGGCCGCCAGCCAATGGGCGTCGATCCGCGCGAGGAGGTCCCCGGCGCAGCCCATTCTCTGCGTGTGCTCGGGTCTGCGGATCTCGTCCTCGAACAGCTCCAGCTCCGCGTCGGGGAGCTGCGCGAGCTCGCCGCACAGGCTGTTCCAGGCGTCCTGGCTTTCCAGGGCCCGGATCCGCGCGACGATGAGCGCGGGCTGGTACGGGCAGGCGGCGTAGTCCTCGCGCTGCGTGTGGAGGGCCAGCTCCCCGGCGGCCCTCCGGACCTGTTCGCGCGTGCCGCCCACCGGCCTGGAATGCGGCGTGCAGGCGGCCATGGCGCCCAGCAAAAGGAGGAGGATCAGCGCCCTGAAGAAGCCCTTGGATAACTCCATGGGGTCCTGCTGCCGGGACCGATGATAGCGAAGCCCATCCACGGCGTCACCTGTTCTCGCGCAGCTAAGTCCCCCAACCCGATCGCCAATCGAAGGGCAGGGTGCCGCCGGCCCTGCATCTCAGAGCTTCACTTCGCCATACGCTCCTCGGAGCGCTTAACTTAACGCGATCCCCGGCAGCCGGTTGTGACCGAGCAGAGGCTGCCCAAGGCAATTGGACCTGACTCGGCGTCCGTTCGTGGTATAGTGCCATTCTGAATCGCCCACATGACGGGCGCTACGGCCAGGAGGGCCGGAAGTTAAGCACGTGGAGCGTCGAGACCCCCGCCGACGTTTGGCGGACGCCGCGGGAAGCG
>DATMQU010000154.1:0-2645 GCA_035566715.1 Vicinamibacteria bacterium | reverse complement strand
ATGCGGTCCAGCACCCCCACCTTGGCCTCGCGGGCGGGGACGAAGCTGCCCATCTGGGCCATGAGGGCGATGAGGGCGGTCTGGCGCAGGAAGGTGGATTTGCCCCCCATGTTGGGGCCGGTGAGGATGAAGAGGCGGGGGCTGCCCTCCCCCAGGACGAGGTCGTTGGCCACGAACGGCTCGGGGAGGACTCGCTCCATCACCGGGTGGCGGCCCTCCGCGTAGGCCAGCTCATCCCCCCGCGAGACCCGGGGCTTCACGTAGTCGTACCGGCAGGCCGCCTCCGCGAGCGCGGCCAGGACGTCCAATCCGGCCGCCGCCCGCGACGTCGACTGGAGGTCGCGCCCGGCCGCCGCCACCCGGCCGCGCAGGGCCTCGAAGATCTGCCCTTCCCGCTCCCGGATCCTCTCGTCCGCGCGCAGGACCTTGTCCTCGTATTCCTTCAGCTCCGGGGTGACAAAGCGCTCGCCGCCGGCGATGGTTTGCTTGCGTATGTAGTCGGAGGGCACCAGGCCGAGGTTGGGCTTGCTGACCTCGAGGTAGTAGCCGAAGACACGGTTGAAGCGCACCTTCAGGGAACCGATCCCGGTCCGGATCCGCTCCCGCTCCTCGATTCCGGCGATGGTGGTGCGCCCCCCGCGGCTGATCCCGCGCAGCGCATCCAGCTCGGGGTCCACCCCGTCGCGCACCACGCCTCCATCCGCGAGCGAGGCCGGGGGAGCGTCCACGATCGTGCCCTCGATGTCGGCCGCGACCTCCAGGGGAGGGTCAACCTCCTTGGCCAGGCCGCGCGAGAGCGGGGCCTGGCATTCCGCCAGGGCCTGCTGGGCGGCGGGCAGGGCGCGCAGGGATGCGGCCAGGGCGACGAGATCGCGCGGCCCGGCCGTGCCGAGGGCGACCCGGCCGAGGATGCGGTCCAGGTCCTGGACCCCGGAAAGGGCCTCGCGCAGCCGGCCGCGCTCCAGGGTGCGGAAGGCGAGCTCCTCCACCGCGTCCAGCCGGTCTTGGATCCGCTCCACCTCCAGCAAGGGGCGGAGGATCCATTCGCGCAGGAGGCGCGAGCCCATGGCCGTGCCCGTCTGGTCCAGGACCTCCAAGAGGGTGCCCTGGCGGCCCCCATCCGCGAGGTTCTCCACGATCTCCAGGTTGCGGCGGGTGAGGCCGTCGATGACCAGCACCTCCGAGGACCCCCGGGTGACGAGGCCCGTCACGTGGGTGAGGTCCCGCTTCTGGGTCTCCTGGACGTAGCGCAAGGCCGCCCCCGCGGCCGCGGTGGCGCGGGGCCGGCCCTCGCAACCGAAGGCCTCCAGGGTCAGAACCCCGAATTGGGCGAGGAGCTGCCGCCGCGCCGCGCTCGGGTCAAAGGCACGCTCCTCCATCTCCGCGCGCGGGATTGAGGCCTCGGGCGAGGCGGTGTCCGTGAGCCAGGGGGGGAGGGTCGCGCCCCGCGGCACCAGGATTTCGCGGGGCCGGGTGGCCCCGATCTCGTCCCGGAGACGCTCCCAGGAGCCGGGCCCTTCCCATTCCGCCACGAAGAACTCGCCGGTGGTGGGTTCGAGCCAAGCCGCCCCCAGGGTCGCGGGGCCGGGATCGAGGGCGAGCACGAAGGAGGTCTCCCGCGCCTCCAGGGCGGAGGCCTCGAGCTGCGTCGCGGGGGTGACCACCCGCACCACCTCCCGCTTGACCACACCCTTGGCCAACCGGGCGTCCTCCATCTGCTCGCACAGGGCAACCCGGAAACCCCGCTTGACCAGGCGGGCGATGTAGGCGGAGGCCGCATGGTAGGGGACGCCACACATGGGCACGGGCGCCCCCTCCTTGTCCTTGGAGCGGGAGGTGAGGGCGATCTCGAGGACCTTGGCCGCCACCACCGCATCCTCGAAGAACATCTCGTAGAAGTCCCCCATCCGGAAGAAGAGCAGGGCGTCCGGATGTTCCGCCTTGAGGCGGTGGTACTGCAGCATGGCCGGGGTGGGGACGGCAGCAGAGGCGGGCAAGGGGATGAACCCAAAGCATAACCTAGCTCCCGCGCGAGCGTGAGACGCCGGGCCCGCGAGCGAGTCCGGTTTGGATTGGTCTAAGCTTGGCTCCGCGCGCTGGGTCCTTCTGGCCAGCGGGGGAGGGGGGTTGCGCATCCTGGCTGTCGACACCAGCTCCCCCTGGGGGAGCGTGGCTCTCCAGGAGGGGACAAAGACCCGGGGCGAGGTCCGCCTCCAGGGCGGCGAGGGCCACTCCCAGTGGCTCTTACCCGCCATCGATTCCCTGCTCGGCGGGCTCGGGCTCAGGGCGTCGGACGTGGAGGGCTACGCGGTGGCCACCGGCCCCGGCTCCTTCACCGGGCTGAGGGTGGGCATCAGCACGATCCAGGGCCTGGCCCTGGCCTCCCCGCGGCCCTGCCTCGGCCTTTCCACCCTCGACGCTTTGGCCGCGCTCGTCGCGGAGGCCGCCCCCCCCCGCGTGGCCATGATGGACGCGGGGCGGGACGAGGTCTACGCCGCCCTCTACGAGGCGAGCGGCTCCCTCCGGGGGGAGCGGCGGGTGGGGACGGTCCAGGCGCTCCTGGACGAGCTCAAAGGCGAGGTCATCTTCGTGGGCGACGGGGCGGAGCGCTACCGTGCGCAGATCCAGGCCGCCCTGCCGCGAGC
>DATMQU010000153.1:0-3596 GCA_035566715.1 Vicinamibacteria bacterium | reverse complement strand
CGAGAGCCCGAGGCTGAGCATCCGCTGCCCCGATTGCGGTTCCGACCTGGTGGTCGACGCCGCCACGGGCGAGGTGCTGTCCCATCGCCGCCCGAAGCAGCCCCCGGCCGGCGGCAAGGACCTGGACTCGCTGCTGCAGGGGCTCGACCAGGACAAGGCGCGTGCCGAGGACGTCTTCCAGCGCGAGGTCGCGGCGATGAAGGACCGCGACCGCCTGCTGGAGGAGAAGTTCAAGGAAGCCCTCCGCCGCGCCGAAGAGGACCCCGACCAGGGGCGGCCGCCGCGCCCCTTCGACCTCGACTGAGCAGCAACCAGGTAGTGGGTCTGTCTCTCTCGACGTCCCTTTGGGCGAGGGGTCAAAGTCCTCCTCCCCCGCAGCCTCGGCCCCTCGCCCAGAGGGACGCCGAGGGAGACGGATCCACTACCTATGACCTGGTCCGGTACCCCGCCTCGAGCCTAGCAGGTCGCTGAAAAAGGCCGTAAGAGCCGGTAGAATAAGGCATAGGGAGGAACCGGCCCATGCGGGGAGTGGACGCCAGACAAGGCAGCGCCTTCAGCTACGTCTCCCTCGAGGCGCGGGTGCCGAAGAGCCACCCGCTGCGGCGCGTCCGCGAGATGGTGGATGCCGCCCTCGTGGAGCTGTCGCCGGAGTTTGAGGGCCTGTACTCGAAGATTGGGCGGCCGTCGATCCCTCCCGAGAAGTTGTTGCGGGCGCTGCTGTTGCAGGTTTTGTTCACCATCCGCAGCGAGCGGATGCTGATGGAGCAGCTCGACTACAACCTGTTGTTTCGCTGGTTCGTGGGTCTGGGGATGGACGATGCAGTGTGGGTGCCGACGGTGTTTACCAAGAACCGTGACCGGCTCCTGGAGGGCGAGATCGCCCAGGCCTTCTTCCAGCGCATTCTCGATCAGGCGAAGCGGCGCCATCTCCTTTCTGACGAGCACTTTACGGTCGATGGCACGCTGATCGAGGCATGGGCCAGCCAGAAGAGCTTCCGGCCCAAGGAGGAACCGCCGGACGCCTCGCCGCCGGACGATCCTGGCAACCCGACGGTGAACTTCCAGGGCCAGAAGCGGTCCAACGCTAGTCACGAGTCGCGGACAGATCCTCAAGCCAGGTTGTATCGGAAAGGGCCGGGGCACGAAGCCAAACTCGCCTATCTGGCCCACGCGCTGATGGAGAACCGCAACGGTCTGGTGGTCAATACGCGCGTCACCGCCGCGACGGGTCGTGCCGAACGCGAAGCAGCCGTCGCCATGGTCGAAGAGCTTCCGGGTGCGGGACGGGTCACGCTGGCCGCCGACAAAGGCTATGACACTCAAGAGTTTGTGGCCACGCTTCGCGGCTTCGAGGTGACACCGCACGTGGCGCAAAACACCTCGGGCCGAGCGAGTGCGATCGACAAGCGGACCACACGCCATCCGGGCTACGCAGTCAGTCAGCGCACCCGCAAACGCGTCGAAGAGATCTTCGGCTGGATGAAAACGGTCGGCCTGATGCGTAAGACTCGACACCGAGGACTTCCCCGCGTTGGCTGGATGTTCACCCTGACGGCAGCCGCCTACAACCTGGTCAGGATTCGGAATCTGCTGGAGGCCACATGAGAGATCCGCGGCGGCCACCCACCGCTTGGGTGCCCAGCCTCCCGAGCAACCCACCGCCAAGCTCTGGCTTCCCGGGCTCGGCTCCCTCTCGCTGGTCAAATCCCTACTCCTCGGCTTCAGCTGTCCCAATTCCGTTCAGCTCAGGGCGCGCGGACAGCCCTATTTCCGCAGCCTGCTAGTATTACTCCGTTAAGTCAAGATGAGTTATAGGCCCTTTGACACAGTGGGCATCGGCGAGCCCAGCGCACCAGAAGGATCTGAAGGGCTCGGCGCGTCTGGGGAAGGGTCCAGGATGGAGTTTTTTTTAGAACGAAGCATCTCGAGCGCCAGGAAGGCGTAGGCCAAACTCACGAGCGTGACGTGATGATACCAGCCGCGCCAAGAGCGACCTTCAAAGTGGTCGAGCCCCACTTCCTCCTTCAGCTCGCGGTAGTCGAGCTCGATGCGCCAGCGACCTTTTGCCAAGCGGACCAGTCGCCGCAGTCCCGCCTTCTGGCCCGGCAGCTCAGCCAGCCAGAACTTCGTCGGTTTGGCAGCTCCCTCGGGCCACTCGATCAAGAGGTCGATCGCGTGATCGGGAAGCTTGCGGTGCTCCGTCCAGCGATGGGCGAGCCAGACCGCGCAGCGTGCAAAACGCGAACGGAGGGCGCCGCAGCTGCCGGCGCGCCAGCGAACCGTCTCCCAGCTCCCAGCCGACAGCGAGCGTGCGATCGCGACCAAGTCGAGAGGCACGGGGAGGTCCTCGATCGGGGCTCGCTTGCGGGGCCGCCCCGGGCCTCGCGTTCGAGGGGGAGGTCCTTGATCCGGGCGATGGGTCCAGGCCTTGGTCGTGGGCTCGACCTGCACGCAGTACGGCAGCCCTCGCTGGCACAGCGCCTCGCGGAAGTCGAAGCTGTTGCCATAGCCGGAATCGGCCAAGACCACGCGGTGGCCGATCCCCCACCCGAGGATGCGGTCGAGAGCTTGCAGTGCCAACTCATTCTTGGTGCGATAGCGGATCTCGTCCGGGATGCCCACTTCCTTGCGGCGTTGCGCATCGTCGGTCCATTCCGCCGGCAAGTAGAGTTCCCAGCTCAGCGGGACACAGCCGCTATCGGTGCCCAGGTGGACCGAGACGGCGACCTGGCAATTCGCCGTCTTGCCCAGAGCGCCGCAGTACTGCCGTGCCACGCCCACCGAATGCGCACCCTGCTTGGGGAAGCTGGTCTCGTCGACAATCAGGACGGCCTCCGGCAGCAACCGGTCCATCATCTGCACGGCCAGAACCTCTTGGAGGGGTTCCCAGGCCCAAGGACTCTGGTTGACGAACTGCTGCAACCCTTGCCCGTCGTCCATCTCCCCGACGCGAGCCGCGATCGGCTCGATCGACTTGCGTTGCCCTTCCATCAGCAGGCCGCGCACGTAGACTTCAGCCCACTGACGACGTTCCGTGCGACCGAGCAGCGCAACCTTGTCCGCGAGAAACGCCTGCAAACGCCTGTCCGCCGAGGCCAACGCTCGCGAGTCCATAGCGGCATGGTACGCCTCTCGGACCTAAACGGCAAGAAACACTTAACGGAGTAATACTAGTGTCCCGTCTCAGAGATTCGCATCATTAGTCGGCGAGCCATCCGGTCTCCTGGCCAGGCGCGCCGACGCAGGCATAGCCGAGACTATGTCGAGGAGGCGCAACGCCGCCAGGGGGCCGGAGGGCCGGCGAATAATGATGCGAGTCTCTGAGACGGGGCACTAGCCACCGGGCGGCGAGGCCCGCACCAGCTGCATGGTCGCGAAGAGGTGATGCGCCTCGTGGAGCAGGAAGAACTCCAGCCAGAGAGGGATGGGCATCGCCCCCAGCACGGGGTGGACGCCGCGCCGCGCGAGATCGGCCGGTGGGATCGCCGCGACGGCCGCCACCAGCTCGGCGCGGAGCGCCGCGAGCCGCCCGGTGATCGTCCCGAGCGGCAGCGCCGCCCAGCCCGGCCACTCCGGGTCGTCCTCGGCGCGGTAGC
>DATMQU010000152.1:0-4284 GCA_035566715.1 Vicinamibacteria bacterium | reverse complement strand
CCGCCCGCTCTTCATCTCCTTCACCCTGATCCGCCTCCTCGCCCCCTCCGCCTTCGCCATCGCCTTGCTGGGGGCCATGGAGTCGCTTCTCTCCGCGGTGGTGGCGGACGGAATGACCGGCCAGAAGCATGACCCCGACGTGGAGCTCTTGGCCCAGGGGGTGGGCAACGTGGTGGTCCCGTTCTTCGGGGGGATCGCGGCCACCGGCGCCATCGCCCGCACCGCCACCAACGTCCGCTCCGGAGCCCGCTCCCCGCTCGCCGCTTTCTTCCACTCCCTGGTCGTGCTCGGGGGCATCCTCGCCCTGGCCCCCCTCCTTGGCTATCTGCCCATGGCCTCCCTCGCCGCCCTCCTCCTCCTCGTGGCCTGGAACATGAGCGAGCGCGACCACTTTGTCCGCATGCTGCGGGTGGCCCCCCGCTCCGACGTGGCCGTCCTGCTCATCTGCTTCGGCCTCACCGTCCTTTTCGACATGGTGGTCGCGGTCACGGTGGGAGTGGTGCTGGCCTCGCTGCTCTTCATGAGTCGCATGGCCGAGGTGTCGGAGGTGCGGCTGATCGAGTCGCATCCCCTCACCCTGGACAAGCCGCTCCCCAAGGGGGTGCTCATCTACGAGGTGGCGGGCCCGCTCTTCTTCGGGGCCGCCCACCAGGCCATGGCCGCGCTCAAGATGGTGGACGCCGGGGTGCGGGTGGTGATCCTGGATCTGCGCTCCGTGCCCGCCATGGACGCCACCGCCCTGGTGGGCCTGGAGTCCGCATTCGAGCGGCTCCACCGCGACCAGGTCTTCGTGATTCTGGCCGGGGTGCAAGCCCAGCCCCTGCGGGTCATGGCGCGGGCGGGATGGCGCGACCGCCACGGCCGGCTCGCCATCTACCGCACCTTCGAGCGGGCCGTCGACGAGGCCCGCAAGGCGTTCGAATGACCCCGGACGCCCTCGCCCGAATGCCAAAGGCCGAGCTGCACCTGCACCTGGAGGGAACGATCTCCGCGGAGGCTCTCTGGGCCATGGCCGAGCGCAACCACGTCGCCCTCCCCGTGGGCACGCGGGGGGAGCTAAAGGCCCTTTACTCCTTTGAGAGCTTCGAGAAGTTCATCGCGCTCTGGCTGGCCATGTGCGCCTGCCTCAAGACCGCCGCCGACTACGAGCTCATGGTGGACGGATTCCTGGCCGAGTGCGCCCGCCAGAACATCCGCTACGTGGAGGCCCATTTCACCCCCTACAACCACGAGACCTACGGCTTCGGGGCCCGGCGCGCGCTCGAGGTCGTCACCCGCCGGCTTCAGGCGTCGGAGCAGGGGGGAGGCCCAGTAGTCCGCCTCATCACTGACATCCCCAGCGAGTCCGTCCCCGCGAGCGGTCTCTTCACGGCCAGCCTCCTGGAGGAGGAGGCCAACCCGCTGGTGGTCGCCCTGGGCCTGGGCGGACCCGAGGCGGGCTTCCCCCGCGCCGCCATGGCCCCCTACTTCGAAAGGGCCCGCGCCGCCGGCTATCCGGGGGTGGCCCACGCGGGCGAGACGGCGGGGGCGGAGCACGTGCGCCAGGCGGTGCTGGACCTGAAGGCGAGACGGGTGCAGCACGGGGTGCGGGCGGTGGAGGACCCAGCCGTCCTCCAGCTCCTGGCCGAGCGCGGGATCTGCTGCGACGTGGCCCTCACCAGCAACGAGTGCCTGGGGGTCGTGACCGCGGTCCGGGCGCATCCCCTTCGTCGGATGATGGCGGCGGGCGTCCCCGTGACCCTCTCCACCGACGATCCGCCGTTCTTCGACACGGACCTGAACCGAGAGTACGAGCGGGCCCACCGCGAGCTGGGCCTGAGCCCGGGAGAGCTTTGGGAGATGAACCTGAATGGCCTCCGCTACGGCCTGGCGGAAACGGGCACGCGCCGGCGGTTGTTCCGGGAGTTCCAGGAGGCGGGACGGAGCCTGGGGTTCTGAGCCCGCGAACCCTCGCCCCCCCCCGCGGGGACGGGCCCGAGGTTGTATACTCCGGCCCGACAAGCGGCGGCCAGACCCGCGACCCTGGGTTCCTCTCCCCTCGGAGGTGTCTGTGAAAGCGCTCTCCTGCCTGGTTCTGACCACCCTCCTCGTCCTGCCCCTCGGCCTGAGCGCCCAGACCTCGCCCTTCTTGCCGGACTCCCTCTACCACCAGCTCGTGAACGAGATCTCCGGGGACCGGTCCTTCGAGAACGTGCGCCACCTGACCCCCTATCACAAGACGGCGGGGAGCCAGGACTTCTTTGCCGCCACGGAGTGGATCCGGGGCGCGGCCGAGGCGGGGGGCCTGGAGGAGGTGAAGCTCATTCGCCAGCCCTGGGATGGCCACGGGTGGTCCTGCCGTTTCGGCGAGGCGTGGCTGGTGGAGCCGGAGTTCAAGCTCGCCTCCTACGGAGACGTCGCCATGTCGATCGCCGACGACAGCCGCACCACCCACCTCACGGCCGAGCTCGTGGACGTCGGGGCGGGGGTGGCGGAGGCGGACTACCAGGGCAAGGAGGTGAAGGGCAAGGTGGTGCTGGCCTCGGGGGTGGTGTCCACGGTCACCCGGGAGGCGGTCTGGAAGCGGGGCGCGCTCGGCATCCTGTCCTCCATGACGAACCGACCGGAGGCCTTCGACGCCCCCGACCAGGTGGCGTGGGGGCACGTGCCCTACGCCGCCGCCGAGGAGGACGGGGTCAAGGTGGGCACGCCCGGCACCTTCGCGGTCATGATCTCTCCCCGCCGGGGCCGCTGGATTGAGCGGCAGATGGCGGCGGCTACGAAACCCCTCCGGGTGAAGATCGACATCGAGGCCAGCTACCCCGATAAGCAGGAGCAGGCCATGGTCGAGGCTTGGATCCGGGGGAGCGAGATCCACGACCAGCAGATCGTCTTCACCGCCCACATTCAGGAGACGACCTCCGCCAACGACGACGGGAGCGGCTGCGCCAACATGCTGGAGGTCGGCCGCGCCCTCGCCCGCCTCATCAAGGAGGGGAAGATCCCGCGGCCCCGGCGCGACCTTCGCTTCTGGTGGGTGACGGAGCTGAGCAGCGAGCCCCGCTACTTCCGCGACAACCCCAAGGAGCCGCGGCGGATCCTCATCGACCTGAACCAAGACATGGTCGGGGCCCGCCAGAGCTGGGGCGGCCGCGTGCAATACGCCTCGCGGCTGCCCTGGAGCCTCCCCCACCCCCTCGAGGACGTGCTGGAGAGCGTGCTCACCACCATCCGGGACGGGAACACCTCTTTCCTGGCCCTGCGGGGGACGAAGATGCCCACCCCCTTCAGCCGCGAGATCACCGCGGTGAAAGGCTCGCGAGAGCCCTTCCAGGCCCGCATGGTCCCCTACTACGACTCCACCGACCACCACGCCTTCACCCCCGCCCACGTGGGGGTGGCGGCGAGCAGCCTCACCAACTGGCCGGACGAGTTCATCCACAGCACGGCGGACGACCTCGAGAACATTGACGCCACCCAGCTCGGACGGAACGCGGTGGTGGTGGCGGCGGTGGGCCTCTACTTTGCGAGCGTGGGCGACGAGGACGCTCCGGCCCTGGTCGCGTACGCGGCGGCCCGGGGCCGGGCCCGCATCGCGGCGGACGTGGCCACCGCCCTCGCCCACATCGCGGAAGCGGCGCCCGGCACCCGCGAGGCCGCCTTCCGGGACGCGCGCAGCCTGGTCCGCGAGTCGTACCGGCGGGAGACGCTGGCTCTGGCCGCGGTCCGCCGCCTGGGGCCACGGGGACGCACCGCCGACTACGTGGCCCAGGCCAGCGGCCAGCTCGAGTCCGCGCTGGGTGCCGAGTACACGGGCTTGGAGCGCGCCTACACCGCGATGACGGGCAAGAACCCCCCCAACGTGGACCTGAACCGGGACGAGCGGGCCATGGCGGCCAAGGTCTTCGTGCCGGAGGCGGATCTCGGGGCCCTGGAGGACGCCCTGCAGAGGGTGAAGGCGGTGGAGGGCCTCCATCCCCTGATGCGCTTCGAGGTCTACAACTTCGCGGACGGCCATCGCAACGCCTACGAGGTGTACGAGGCGGTGGCCGCGGAGGCCCTGGCCGCGGGCGAGTGGTACTACGGCTCGGTCCGGGCGGCCGACGTCATGGAGACCCTGGAGAGGGCGGCCCGGGCGGGAGCCTTCTCCGTGAAGGCCGCCAAGTAGGCGTGGGAAGCGTCCCCCCTCGGCCAGAGGGGGGGCGGGAAGGAGGAGGTGAATCGTGAGCTGCGTCCGACTAATCCCCGTTGCCGTGGTCTTGGCCGGAGCCGCCCAGGCCCCGGCCGCGGAGGACAAGCCCCCCG
>DATMQU010000151.1:0-5268 GCA_035566715.1 Vicinamibacteria bacterium | reverse complement strand
ACTGTTGGCGGCCGTCGTCAAACGCGGAGCGTTGACCAAGGCCGCGTGGAGCTTAGAGTGCCGCAGTCTGACTGTAACCTCCTCGAGCGGCCATCTTTTCCTGCGAGCCTACGTCCCAGCCGTAATCGAAGAGCACGCCCTATTACGGCTTCTTTTCGTTGTGCTGTCCACTTCTTGATGTGCGTCGCCCATGTACGCTCCTCCCGCGGTTAGTGCGGATCACCAGCATCGTCACCTGAGGGTCCATAAATGCTCGGGACTTTGCCCCCCATCGGGCGAATGTAGGTGCTCAATTGGCCGCGATGGTGAACGAAATCAAACAGCGCAATCCACAAGAGCCCTCCGACGGTGTCCTTCAATAGGATCTCTTCGGTGCCCTGAAGCAGCCACGCCGGATGGTTCCAACCGCCGTCGTCCAACGTGTGCAGTTGGGTTGCGAGATTGTCATGGTCAGCCTCGTAAATGTCGATCATCTCGTCGCGACTGCCGAAACGGCCGGCTTCTTGCCAGCGCAGTCCGCTGTACATGCTTTTTCGGCTCCTGCACAGTTCAATGCAACTTTGTTGGGCGGACACCAGCAGGGCCACCAACTCCCGCGCCGAACGGGATCGCGGGTGCGGCCGGTAGTCGAGTGCGCCTGCCGGCAACGCTTTGAACACCCTCACGAAGGCAGGGTATTCTTGCTCCCATCTCTGAATGAAGAATTCTCGGTTGCTGAGCTCTCTCCCAAGCGATCGTGTTGCCATAGAAGGCTCCCTTCTCTGTGTCTAGGGTCTGATGTCGTAACAGGGAACGGTCCTCAGAGCATGTTTCTATCAGAAAGAAGCAAGCGGAATATATCGGCGGGCGAATGCGTCATTTTCAGGATCTTCGAGACGGTACACGTGGCCACTCCGCACGTCGAAGGGGAAGGAAGCCCATTTCGAGAGAGCCATGCAGGATCGGGTGCGAGTGCAGCAGGATGCCGCGAAGAGGAGAGGTTCTTCCCGTACGGACGTCGCCTGACCGAGATCTTTGCCGAAGAAGCCTGGGCCCGCGGGTGTCGGTCGGCGCGGTGTGGGCCCGAAGAGCAGAGCCAATTCACACGGAGCGGTCACTGCGATGAAGACGGAGTGTTCAACATAGGAAAGGATCAGGCAATCGTGAGTGTAGCACCTAGCCTTCCGCACGAAACCCAGACGACTTAATCGGAAAGCTCGGCATAACCTGGGAAATCCCGTATGTTGTGGGGCTCAGCTCAGCCCGTCGGCCCGGCTTCCACGGGGACAGCGGTAGTCCTCGCTTCTTGATCCCTTCGACCCACACCGGTTCCCGCGGTGGTAACGTAAGTGATATTCGATGCCGCGATGAGTGGGTACGGCACCTGACTCCGGCTCTTAGGTGGACGCCATGGCCGAGCGAAAACCATTGCCCTTCTCCTCTCGCCAGGAGCACATCTTCCCGCGGCTGACCCCGGCCCAGGTCGATCGTGTGGCGTCGCACGGACGCGTGCGTCCTGTCGCTGCCGGCGAAGTGCTCCTCGAAATGGGCGACGCCGCCACACGGGTGTTCGTCGTGATCTCGGGGCAGGTCGAAGTCGTCCGCTTGGGCGACGTCGAGCAGCTCGTCGCCGTGTTTCAAGCCAATCAGTTCACCGGCGAGATGAACGTCATCACCGGCCGCCGGCTGGCGGCCCAGCTACGCGCCAGCGAGCCGGGCGAAGTCGTCGAGGTGCGCCGCGAGGACCTCCTCGCGCTCATCCAGACCGACGCCGAACTGAGCGAGGTCTTCATGCGCGCCTTCATCCTTCGGCGCGTCGACTTGATCGCGCAGGGCGTGGGAGACGTCGTGCTGATCGGATCGGCCCATTCGGGGGGGACGCTCCGCGCCAAGGAGTTCCTGACCCGCAACGGCCATCCCCACGCGTACGTCGACCTCGATCGGGACCCCGACGTGCAGGAGCTCCTGGATCGCTTTCGGGTCACCGAGGCCGACGTTCCTGTGCTGATCTGCCGTGGCACCGTGGTGCTTCGCAACCCGACCAACGGGCAGATCGCCGAATGCCTCGGCTTCAACGAAGCCGTCGATGAGACGCACCTTCGTGACGTCGTAATCGTGGGCGCCGGGCCTTCGGGCCTTGCCGCCGCGGTGTATGGCGCGTCGGAGGGACTCGACGTGCTGGTCGTGGAGTCGCACGCACCCGGCGGACAGGCGGGCTCCAGTTCCCGGATCGAGAACTACCTGGGCTTCCCGACCGGCATCTCCGGCGAGGAGCTCGCCGCGCGCGCGTTCACTCAGGCCGAGAAATTCGGCGCCCACATCGTCATCGCCCAGGTCGCGACGCGGCTCTCGTGCGGGGGCCGGCGCTACTCCGTGCGGATCGACAACGTGCGGGACGTGCCGGCACGGACAATCGTGATCGCCACCGGGGCCGAGTACCGCAAGCTGTCCGTGGACGGGGCCTCGCGATTCGAGGGGGCAGGTGTGTACTACGGTGCCACCTTCACGGAGGCCCAGTTATGCCGTGGCGAAGAGGTTATTGTGGTCGGAGGAGGAAACTCCGCCGGACAGGCGGCGGTGTTCCTGGCCCAAACGGCGAAGCGTGTGCACTTGCTCGTGCGGTCGGACAGCCTGGCGGACACGATGTCGCGGTACCTGATCCGCCGGATCGAGCGGAGCCCGGCCATCATCTTGCGCACACAGACGGAGATCGTCGCCCTGGAAGGGAAGGACGCCCTCGAGCGTGTCCGGTGGCGGTCTCTTCCCGCCGGGGCCGGCGAGACGGGTGACATACGGCACGTCTTCGTCATGACGGGCGCGGTACCCAACACGGGATGGCTCAACGGCTGTCTCGCGCTCGATTCCCGGGGTTACGTCAAGACCGGGCCCGAGCTGTCGAAGGAGGACCTGGCGGCGGCGGACTGGCCCCTGGCGCGACTCCCTCATTTGTTCGAGACGAGCCGGCCCGGAGTATTCGCGGTCGGTGACGTCCGTGCGGGCAACATGAAGCGCGTGGCCTCGGCGGTTGGCGAGGGCTCGACCGCGATCGCCTTCGTTCATCAGGTGTTGGCGGAATGATGGAGGTCGAGCAGTTCAGACCGTCAGTACAGCCTTTCCGATCTGGCTGCCCGCCTCGATGAAGCGGTGCGCTTCGACGAGTTCGTCAAAGTGGAACGCCCGATGCAGCCCTCGGGCGTCAACTGGGGAGGGCGCAGTCAGGAGTGGCCTGACTGGCTAACCGGCGCGGCGCGCCCTACGTGAAACGTCTTGGTGCGACGTGGATGGCGACCCTGGAGGGATTCGAACCCTCGTTCTCCACCTTGAAAGGGTGGCGTGCTGGGCCTCTGCACCACAGGGTCAAGATTCAAGTCCGAGTGCACTCAATACATTTTGATGATAGCGGACGGAGGCTACGGGTGTCTATCGGCCTTTGCCCGCGCGATCCAGATCGCCGCGGCGAGAGACCGCCCGGAAGTGCAAGATGGCTTTTGGCTAGGCGCACAAGGGCTTTACTCGACCACCGCTACTATTGGGGCCGCTGTTCACTGATGGGTTCCTTGACCTGGTCCGTCACCTCACGCTGAACCCCTGAAGCCCGGAGGTCAAGGGGGGAAGGAGTTTCTCGTGTAGTCTCTAGGCCACCGAGGGGGTCCCCGTGGACGGGATTCGTGCCAAGAGCGACGTGCCCGCCTTCGCGCGCGGGGTCCTGCTCATGATGAGTCTCTTGCTCTTGGTCTCGGGGAGCGGACTCGCCATCGACCTGGCGCGCTCGGGGGTGCTCTCGTTCCGCCCGGCGAGCTTCGACATCAACGCCGCGCGTCACCTCGCAAACATCCTGAGCCGCGCCAGCAACCAGTTGACGGGGGTTGTGTTCATCACCGTCGCCTTCGTGGTTCCCTTGACCGCAAATTTGTACTCGCTCAAGTTCCTCGAGTTCTTCATCCGCGATCCGGTGAACGCCACGGTTCTGACCCTGGCCGTCCTCATCAACCTCAACAATACCGTCCTGAACTACCTCATGAAGGAGGACTTCGTACCCATCGTGTCCCTGCATGTTGAGGTCGGTCTCGTGATCCTCGGCTTCTCGCTGCTCTTTCCCTATCTCTACTACATCTTCCGCTTCCTTCATCCAAGCACCCTCCTCACCCGGCTAGAGGAGGAGATCGGCCGCCACCTCCAGGGGGCGGGCCGGCGCTCCTCGCCCCTTGCCGCCCACCGGCGCGGGATGGCGGAGGGCCTCGAGCATGTGGCCAACATCGCGATACGGTCCGTGGACCGCCTGGACCGGAACACGGCCATCGAGAGCGTTCGCGTCCTGGAGCGGGTCGCCAAGGCCTACGGGGGGCTGAAGAGCCGGCTTCCCCCCGCCTGGTTCGAGGCCGAGGCCCGCCTGTTCCTGAGCTTCTCCTCGAAGGCGGTCGAGGAGCTGAACGCCACCCAGACCTGGGCGGAGATGAAGCTTTTCAGCCAGCTGCACCAGATCTTGGGCGTCGCCGTCCCGCGCATGCCCGATCTCACCAGCTCCGTGGCCAAGGCCCTTCGCCGCCTCGGCCTCGAGGCTTCCGCGCGGCAAGACGAGAGCTTGCGCGAGCTCACTGTCGAGTACTTCAACACCTTCGTCCGCCGCGCCATCACGGCCCGGGACATCCGGGCCGTATTCATCCTCTTCGATCAGTACCGGATCCTGGCCGAAGAACTGAACGGGGAATACCCCGATCTGGTCCTGGAGATCGCCGGCTATTTCCGCTACTACGGCGGGGTTGCCCGGGAGAACCAGCTGACCTTCGTCGTGGAGGCGATCGCCCACGACCTCGGCGCCCTCGTGCAGGATGCGTGGACGGCGGGGGCGGCCAACCGGGAGGCGCTCCTCGACGTCTTCTTGCGCTACGACGGTGAGACGGGAACCCTGCCCGGGGTGAAGAAGGCCCAGGCTCTTCTGGCCGGCTATTTCCTCTGGGCTGGGAAGGCCGAGCCCGTGGCCCGGATCAGGGCCAGCTTCCGCGGCCTCGATAAAGAGCTGCTCCGGAGCATCCGGGAGGACCTCCTGAGCGTGCGCCGCGAGAAATACTGGGAGGTCAACGAGCGTCGCATCAACCTGGACTTTGTGCCGGAGGAACGGCGGGAGAAGGTGAGGGAGTTCTTCGAGTCGTTGCCCTGAGGCGGGGGATGCCGCGGCCGGTGGGGGCTAGGGCCCGGCGCTTTTGGCGCTCGGCGGGCGGACGCGGGCCCGCAGGCCACCCCGGCTGCGAACCGGGAAGGACGGCCTTTGGGGAGGGCTTCAAGCAGCCC
>DATMQU010000150.1:0-4363 GCA_035566715.1 Vicinamibacteria bacterium | reverse complement strand
GAGAGGGGATGATCCTGCGCCGACCCCGCCCGACGCCGCCGGATAAGGCTCACTCCCAGCAGGATCCCCAGAACGAGGGCGACGGCGAGGATGAATCCGGTCAGCTGCAGAGAGGACAGGAGGACCCCCACCAGGTCAAAGGTGGGCTTCTCGACGCGGATCCAGGTCACGGCCCCCAGGGGCGGCGTCAGCGGCTTCCCTCCCTCTCCGCCACTGTAGATCGCCGGCTGGAGCCCGTCAATTGCCGGGTTTGGGTGCGGCTCAAGCCCTCCAGGTAGCTGCGTACGCCCTTGAGCAGGCTCTGCGCGATGAGCTCGCGGTACTCGTTGGTCTTGAGCCGCTTCTCGTCCTCGGGATTGCTGACGAAAGCGATCTCGGCCAGGATGCTCGGCATGTTGGCGCCGATGAGCACGTAGAAGGGAGCGGTGTGGACGCCGCGATCCTCGACGGGATGGCGGGTCCGCAGGTGCTCGACCATGGCCTCCTGGATGGAGGCCGCGAAGTCCCGGCTCTCGTCGATCTTGCTGTTGAGGGTGATGGCCTTCACCAGGCCCTGGAGGTCCTTGAGGGTGGCGGCGGAGATCGCGTTCTCGCGGGCGGCCACGGCCTCCGCGTGGGGGGTCCCCGCGAAGTTGAGGAAGTAGGTCTCGATGCCGCGGGCGGTGGGGTTGCGGCTGCTGTTGGCGTGGACGGAGAGGAAGAGGTCGGCGGCCTTGGAGTTGGCGATGGCGGTGCGCTCTTCCAGGGCGACGTAGGCGTCGCTGGATCGGGTCATGATGACCTCCGCGCCCAGCTCGCTCCGTACGAGCTTCTCCAGGCGCAGGCAGACGTCGAGCACGAGGTCTTTCTCCTGGAGGCCGCCCCGCCCGATGGTACCGGGGTCGTGGCCGCCGTGGCCAGGGTCGATGACGATCCGCCGCGCACCCAGCCCGAGCTGGCGGGCCAGGCTGTAGGAGCCCGCCCGGTTGACCTCGGGGGGCGCGGGGGGGACGGGAGCGGCCGCCCGGCGGGGCGGCTCTGCGCCTTCGATGGCGATCTTCGGGCTGGGCCGGGCCCGGGAAGCGCCGGGCAGCGGCTCCAGCATGGCCGTCACGCGCCGGGAGGGCAGACGGTCGACGGTGTCCGGAGACGGGGGAGAGCTCGGCGCGGGCCCGACCCCCCGGGGGCCGACGGAAGCCTCGGGGGCGGAGGAGCGCGGGGCTTCCCCGGGTCGGGGGGTTCCCCGCACGTCGACCACCAGCCGCGTGTGGGCGGGGTCCTCGAGATAGAAGACGGAGTGCTCTTTCACGTCCTTGAAGTCCAGGACCACGCGCACCACGTCGTCCTTGTTCTGGCCGATGCGGACCTTCTCCAGGAGCCCATCGCCAACCGGGAAGGTGCGGGAGGTGAGGTTCGGGTGGAGCCGCGTGCCCACGAGGTCTACCCACAGCCGGTCCGGATCGCCGATGCGGTCGTAACGGAGGGGGATCTTCCTCTCCAGATCGATGACCACGCGGGTGGAGGAATCGCCGCTCCAGAACCGAAGGTCGTAGACCTGGGCGAGGCCGGGCGGCGGGGGGCTGGGGAGGGAAGCCGCCTGGACGGGCGCCTTCTTGCGGAGCAAGGCCTTGATCTGGGCCGCCCGCTCCGCGTCCGGACAGGCGGCCAGGTAGGCGCGGCCGGCCTCGGCGAGGCGCTTGCGGTCTCCCGACTCCTGGGCCACCTCGACCACGGCGAAGAGGGCCTTCTCGCCCAGGCGGCTGCTCGGGTATTCCGCCACCAGGGCCTTGTAGGCCTGCACGGCGTCATCGTTGTATCTCGGGGTCTTGAACTGGCCCGCCATCTGCCGATAGAGGTTGCCGATGGTCAGGAGGGACTCGTCGCAGTACCCGCTCTTGGGGTAGCGCGCCACCACCTTGCGGTAGCGCATGACCACGTGCTCCCACACGCTCGGGTCGGCCATGAGCTTCGGGGAGGTGTGGAGGATCCCCTCCGCGTGCCGGGCCTCCTGGAAGAGCACGCCGTCGGGGCGGGCGGCCGCGGCCGGGGCGGGGGCACCAAGGGCCGCGATCAGGAACAGCCCGGCGACGGTGCTGCGCACGACCCTCACTTCGACCAGCTGTCCACGGTCTCGTAGTAGTCGGGAGCAACCAGGATCTCGCGGGGCTTGGACCCGTCGGCCGGGCCCACGATGCCGTCGCGCTCCATGAGGTCGACCAGGCGGCCCGCGCGCGAGAAGCCGATGCGGAACCGCCTCTGGAGCATGCTCGTCGAGGCTTGCCCGCTCTGCACCACGAAGCGCACCGCTTCGTCGAAGAGGTCGTCGCGGTCCAGGACCTCGGCCGCCTCCGCCGCCCGCTCGGGCTTGCCCACGCTGTCGTCGTACTGGGGGCGGCCCCCCTTGCGGAGGTAGGCGGTGAGGCGCTTTACCTCTTGCTCGGTCACGAAGGCGCCGTGGATGCGGGTGAGGCGCGCGCTGCCGGGGGGGAGGAAGAGCATGTCCCCCCGTCCCAGCAGGTGCTCGGCCCCGATGGAGTCCAGGATGGTGCGGCTGTCCACCCGGGCCGCCACCCGGTAGGAGATGCGGGAGGGGAAGTTGGCCTTGATGAGGCCGGTGAGCACGTCGACGGATGGCCGCTGGGTGGCCAGGATCAGGTGGATCCCCACCGCCCGCGCCATCTGGGCCAGGCGGGTGATGGACTCCTCCACCTCGTGGGAGGACACCATCATGAGATCGGCCAGCTCGTCGATGATGATCACGATGTAGTGGAGGGGGCGCAATTCCTCTTCGCCCTCCGCGGTCGCCCGCTCGGCCCGGATGATGTTGTTGAACTGCTCGATGTTGCGCACGCCCTCCGAGGCCAGCTTGCGGATGCGTTTCTCCATCTCCGCCACTGCCCACTTGAGGACGTTAGACGCCACCTTGGCGTCGGTGACCACGGGGGTGAGCAGGTGCGGGATGTCCTCGTAGACCCCGAGCTCGAGCCGCTTGGGATCGATGAGGATGAGGCGCACCTCGTCCGGGGTGGACTTGTAGAGGATGCTGGAGATCATGCAGTTGAGGCCGACGCTCTTCCCGGTCCCGGTGGAGCCGGCGATGAGCAGATGGGGCATGCCCGCGAGGTCGGTGACGTAGGGGTCGCCCCCCACCGTCTTGCCCAGGGCGAGGGTGAGTCGGCCGGGGGCCTTGCGGAAGCTGTCCGACTCCAGGATCTCGCGCAGGTAGATGGTCTCCCGGACGTCATTGGGCAGCTCGATCCCCACGTTGCCCTTGCCGCTCACGCGGTCGATGCGGATGGACTCCGCTTCCAGGGCCAGGGCGAGGTCGTCGGCCAGGGTCACGATCTTCGAGTACTTCACCCCCGCGTCCGGCTTGAACTCGTAGGTCGTGACCACGGGTCCGGGGTGGATCTCCTTCACCGAGCCGAGCACGCCGAACTCCCCGCACTTGGCCTGGAGGATGCGCCCCCGCTCATAGAGGCGCTCGTGATCCACGTTCGAGCCCGCCTGGATCTCGTCCAGAATGGCGAGGGGGGGGAGGGAGGTGTCGCCCTTGCCCTCGGGGAGGGGCGCCCGGCGCCGCTTGGGCGGGGGAGCCGGCTCGGGGGGCGCGTCCAGCTCGACTTCTCCCGCCGGCTCCGCGATGAAGGGCAGCGCCCTCTGGGTGGGCACTGGGCGGGGGTCGCCCCCCTCCTCCTCTTCCCCGGGGGACGACTTGGCCCTGCGGACGCGGGGCAGGCTCTCGCTCCCCTCCGCGGCCTCCTTCTGGGTGTGCTTGCGGATCACTTCCCGGCGCATCTTCTCCTTGCGACGGGTCTCCCGGTAGTGGGCCCAGGCCGTGCGCAGGGACTGGAAGCGGCCACCCGTGCGCGCCCCCACCTCATTCAGGAGGGTCGCGAAGGAGAACTGGGTGGAGAGGATGAGGCTGACGAAGAGGGTGGTGGCCACCACGATGTAGGCCCCCGTGCGGTTGAAGTCCTTGGTGAGGAGCGCGGCCAGCAGCTCGCCCACCGCGCCCCCCGCCCGCACGGGCTCGGCCTCGAAGGTCACGGTACCGAAGGTCAGGGTGGCGAAGGCGGTGAGGGAGAGGAGCATGAGCAGAAGCCCGGCCCCCTTGGTGTAGGGGGCCTCGATGGGCTTGCACCAGAAGAGCTTCCAGCCCGCCAGGCCCAGCACGAGGGGCAGGAGCAGGGCGGTCACCCCGAACAGCTGCGGGACCAGGAGTTCGGCCAGAAAGGCGCCCGCGGGGCCGATGAAGTTGCGTGCGGGTCCGGTGGCCCCGGCCCGGAAGAAGGGGGCGGGGTCGTGGGGGTTGAAGGTGGCCAGGCTGATGAGCAACATCAGCGCCAGGCCGAAGGACAAGAACCCCAGAAGCTCCGCGCCC
>DATMQU010000149.1:0-3069 GCA_035566715.1 Vicinamibacteria bacterium | reverse complement strand
CCTGGGTTCCACGGAATGGGTCGAGGGGCACCGGGAGGAGCTGGCCCGGGGGACGGTGGCCTACCTCGATCTGGACTCCGCGGCCCTGGGGCCGGACCTCATGGCCAACGCCTCCCCTTCCCTGAAGGAAGCCATCGCGGAAGCGGCGGGGGGCGTGGCGCGCCCGGCGGGCGCGGAGCGCAGCCCGCTCGAGGCCTGGATCGCCCGCCGGGAGGACCCGCAGCGTCCGGGCCGCCCCTTCATCGGCGACCTGGGCGGCGGCTCCGACCACGTGGGCTTCCTCTGCCACCTGGGCGTCCCCTCCGCTGCGCTCTCCGCACGGGGCGCCCCCGGCACCGCCTACCACTCCGCCTACGACGATCTCGCCTGGTACCGGAAGGTCGTGGGCGACGACTACGCCTCCGCCCGGCTCATGGCCCAGGAGGTGAGCCTCCTGGCCGCGCGCCTGGCCAACGCCGACCTCTTGCCCCTCGACCCCGCGGCCTCCGGCGTCGACGCGGGCCGGCACCTGGCGGAGCTCAGCGCGCTCGCCCGCCACGACGGGTGGGAGGCCGACCTCGGCCGCGTGGCGGCGGCCGCCGAACAATTCGCGCGGCGGGCGAGGGGGGCGCGGGAGGGCTGGGTCGAGCGCCTGGGGAAGGGGCTCTTGAGCGACGACGACCTCCGCCGGCTGAATGAGCGGATCCGGCGCGCGGACCGGCTCTGGACGGTTCCCGCCGGGCTCCCCGGCCGGCCCTGGTTCCGCAACCTCCTCTCCGCCCCCGACGAGGACTCCGGCTACGCCCCCTCCCTGCTCCCCGCCCTCCACGGCCCCTTCGAGCGCCGCGAGCGGGCGGCCCTGGAGGGGGCGGAGCGGCTCTACCTAGAGGCCTTCTCGCGGCTCGAGGACGAGGTGCCGGCGCCTTTGGACCTCGACGCCCGCGTGAAGGCCCTCCTCGCGGGCTTTCCGGGCCGGGTCAGCCTCTACGCCAAGAACCTGGACACGGGCGAGGCCTACGGAGACCGCGCCGACGAGCGGGTGCGCGCGGCCAGCACCATCAAGGTGCCGATCCTGATCGAGGCCTACGCCCGGGTGGAGGAGGGGCGGGCGCACTGGGACGACCCCCTCGTCCTCCGGGAGGCGGGGAAGGTCGGGGGGGCGGGCGTGCTGCGGGAGCTCGGGGAGGGCCTCCGCCTCACCCTGCGCGACGCGGTGAACCTGATGATCCTCATCAGTGACAACACCGCCACCAACCTCGTGCTGGACGTCGTCACCGCCGACGCCGTGAACGCGCGCATGGAGGCCCTCGGCCTCCAGAGCACCCGCGCCCTGCGCCGGATCGGGGGCGGGGGGGACAGCGAGGCCGGGCAGGACCCCGCCAACAAGCCGTTCGGCCTCGGGGTCAGCACTCCGCGGGAGATGGTCACCCTGCTGGAGCGGCTGGAGGCGGGCCTGGTCGTGAGCCCGTCCGCGGCGAAGGAGATGATCGAGCTCCTGAAGCGGCAGCAGTACCACGACGGGATCGGCCGCAGCCTGCGCGGCGTCCCCCTCGCCACCAAGCCCGGCGCCCTCGACCACCTGCGCAGCGACGTGGGGATCGTGTACTCCCCGCGGGGGCGCATCGCCATGGCCATCACCTGCGAGGACCTGCCGGAGGTGGACTACACCCCCGACAACCCCGGCCACTTGCTGATCTCCCGGCTGTCCCTCCTCCTGACGGACGGCCTGGGCCGCCCCGCGCCTTGACCCCGTCGGTCGGCGGGGAATAACCTCGCTCGTCATGGCCAAGGCCGCGGTGGCGCCCAAGAACTCCTCCGTGAGGGCCCCCCGGCGGCGCCGCGGGGCCGGGGGCAGCGACCCTCCCTCCCGGGCGCGGACGACCAAGAAGAGGATCATCGAGGCCAGCCGGCGTTGGCTCCGGATCATCAACGCTCACCGCCTGAACGAGCAGGAGCGGCAGCGGGTGGTGGCGGAGACCCTGGACAACTTCCGCCTCTACTACAACCGCGGCTACCTGGACTACCGGAAATCCGTGACCGAAGGCGGCCAGTTCGCGGCCGTGGAGTGGAGCGGAGAGGGCTCCTGCTTCGAGGACATCACGGGCCGCCGCTTCATCGACTGCCTCGGGGGCTATGGCATCTATTCCGCGGGCATCAACCATCCCAAGATCGTGCGCGCGGTCAAATCCCAGCTCGAGCGCATGCCCTTGAGCTCGCAGGAGCTTCTGGACCCCCTCCGGGGGGCCTTGGCCCAGCTCTTGGGCGAGCTGGCCCCGGGGGAGCTCCAGGACTGCTTCTTCATCAGCAACGGCACGGACGCCATCGAGGGGGCCATGAAGCTGGCCCGGCTCTACACCGGCAAGCCGGGCTTCATTTCCTGCATCCGCGGCTTCCACGGCAAGTCCTACGGCTCGCTCTCCCTCATGGGCAAGGGGGAATACCGCCTGCCCTTCGAGCCCCTTCTCCAGGACGTCTACTTCGTGCCCTTCGGGGACGCGGAGGCGGTCGAAGCGGAGCTCAAGAAGGCGGAGGCGGTGGGCATGTCCATCGCGGGGGTGGTGGCGGAGCCGGTCCAGGGCGAGGCGGGGGCCATCGTTCCTCCCGACGACTACTGGCCGCGCCTACGCGAGGTCTGCACCCGTTACGGCGTGCTCTTGATCGCGGACGAGGTGCAGACGGGCATGGGCCGCACGGGCAAGCTCTTTGGGGTCGAACACTGGGACGTCGTCCCCGACATCCTCTGCCTGGGCAAGGCGCTGGGGGGCGGGGTCATGCCCCTCTCCGCATTCATGACCACCCCCGAGATCTGGAAGGTTCTGGAGCCTAACCCCTTCATCCACTCCTCCACCTTCGGGGGCAACCCGCTGGCCTGCGCGGCGGGGATCGCGGCCGTCAACGTGACCCTGGAGGAGGACCTGCCCGGCCAGGCCGCCCGAACCGGCGAGTACCTCCTCTCCGAGCTGCGCGGCCTCCAGCGACGCTTCCCCGACCACCTCCAGGAGGTGCGCGGCCTCGGCCTCCTGATCGGCCTGGAGTTCGCGGACGCCGAGTTCGGCTACGCGGTGGCGGCCGGCCTCTTCCGGCGGGGGG
>DATMQU010000148.1:0-2182 GCA_035566715.1 Vicinamibacteria bacterium | reverse complement strand
AGCGGACGATGATCTTGTCTTCATCGCTCGCCCGCCGTGTCTCGGGGGAGGCCGGGCCCCCCCCGGGGGGCGTTCTCCCCGCGCTCTCCTCGGCTTCGGCGCCGCCCATGGTCAGGACCCAGCAGCCCTTGTTCTTGCCCTCGGTCTCGAAGCGGATCGCCCCCGCTTCCTTGAGGAGGGCGAAGGCCCGGTCCCAGAAGTGGAGGCGCAGGATGTCGCTCTCGTGGGCCAGGAGGTCATAGCGGATGCCCAGCCTCTCCATGGTGGCCAAGTGGCAGTCCACGATGCGCGCGGCCACGGCCGCGGCCAGGCGCGCGGTGTCGTTGTCGCCCGCCTCCACCGCGTGGAGGGTCTCCACCTGCAGGGCCTTTCGCCCCGGATCGGCGGCGTAGAAGTCGCCCACCCGCGCGTAGAGGTCCCAGCAGTAGTAGTCGAACCTCCCGGGAATCGTCTCGAGTCCGGCCAGGTTCCTCCGCTCGAGGTGGATGAGCCCCACCACCACGTCCGCCACCTGCACGCCGGTGTCGTCGATGTAGTTCTGGATCCCCACCCGGTGGCCCAGGTGGCCGAGCACCCGCACGAAGGTATCGCCCAGGGTGGCGTTCCGGAGGTGACCGATGTGGGCCGCCTTGTTGGGGTTGATGCTGGTGTGCTCAACGATCACCGTCCCCGGCCGGGCGGGGGCGGGCCGGGGGTCGCGCAGCGCGGCATAGAACGCGGCGGCAAAGGCCCCCCGGTCGAGGAAGACGTTGACGTAGCCCCCCCCCGCCACCTCCGCCCGGCGCACGCCGGGGGTCGAGGAGAGAGCCGTGGCCAGGCGCTCCGCGATGTCGCGCGGCTTGCGCCTCAGCGTCTTGGCCAGATCGAAGGGCGCGGTCAGGGCGAGGTCGCCCAGCTTGATCTGGGGAGGGTATTGGAAGGCGATCGTTTCCAGGTCGACGCCAAAAGCCTCCCGGGCCGCCGCGCGGACGAGCTGGGCCAGCCGGGACTGGAGGTCGAGGATCATGGCCAAAGCCCATGTTAACTCGGCGAGGGCCGGCAGGCGGGGTCGGAGCCCGCCGGCTCTGCTAACATCGGGATGTATGGCGAGCTCCGCCGGCCTCCTCTTCCTCCTGGCCCTGGCCCCCGGGAACCAGTTCTTCGACGTCAAGGCCACCTTCGTGGCCCCGACCAAGGCCGGGGCCACCCCCGCGATCGAGGTGACCTTCGTGTCCAAGGACCCGGAGGTGCACATCAACGAGGAGCCGGCGCCGCGCCTCAAGCTGGACGGCGCTCAATCCGTGCTCGTGGACAAGCAGCCGGCCCTCCGTGTGCGGACGGCCCCCTACGATCCCGCCGCCGCCCGCTACCTGGACCTGGCGCGGCCGCTCAAGTTCCCGGTCGGGTTCGCCCCCACCGCCCCCAGGGGGGCCCAGAGCGTGGGAGCCACGATCACCTTCTTCTACTGTTCGCGGCGGGAGGGCTGGTGCCGCCGGGGCAGCGTGGAGGTGGAGGTCCCCCTCACGGTGCCTTGAAGCGGGCGGCCGCCTGCTCGTAATCCTCGGGCGTATTCAAGTTCCGGAACATGAGGCCGGGGTCCCCGAAAGCCCGCAGCTCGGAGGGGCCCACCTCCCGCACGCGCACGTCGGGCCAGAAGGCGGTCATCTTGAGCTGCCCGCTCTGGATCCGACCGCGGATCGGCTCCCGGCAGGCCGGCGCGTAGACCGCGCAGAGCGGCTCCGGTCCGCCGGGGGAGACGGGGACCACGGCATCGTGGCCGGGCAAGAGCTCCAGCAGCCGGGACAGCAGGGGGACGGGGACGAAGGGCAGGTCCACGGCGAGGAAGAGGCCGGGCGCGCGCTCGAGCTCAAGCAGGCCGGTGTAGATGCCGCCCAAGGAGCCTCCCCCCTCGAGGGCGTCGGGGTGCACGGGCCGGCCCCGGTCGAGGTAGGCCGGCTGCGACCCGGCGAGGATGCGCACATCGGACACGACCTGAGCGAGACGAGCCAGGGCGTCGTCCAGGAGCGTGGAGGGTCCCCAGGCGAGCAGGGCCTTGTCCGCGCCCATCCGGCGGCTCTGGCCGCCGGCCACCACGAAGCCGACGGCGCCCTCTAGCCCCGGCGCTTGAAGGACCATGTGATCTCGAACTCCGCCGCCACCGTCCCCTCCGCGGTGCGGCCGGTGGAGCGGGCCACGTAGGTCT
>DATMQU010000147.1:0-3510 GCA_035566715.1 Vicinamibacteria bacterium | reverse complement strand
CCGATCGAGGCTGGGTCGCTCTCCGAATGGACGTTGCAGGGTTCCGCGAGAACGACGAGGCCTGGAACAACCCCTATCTCATCGTCTTTCACGAGTACGTCCACGTCGTCCTCCGTCTGAACTTCGGCTCGCTGCCGGCTTGGCTGAACGAGGGGCTCGCCGAGTTCTGGGGCAACACGATCATCCAGGGCGACCGGGTCTACGAGGGGCGCCCCGTGCCTTATCACCTACAGACGCTGCGGCAGCGCACACCGCTCTCTCTGACCGCGCTCTTCGCGGTGAAGCCGGGCTCGCCCGAGTTCTCCGAGCAGAACCGGGCGACGATTTTCTACGCGGAATCCTGGGCGCTCGTGCATTACCTGGTCGTAGGGTCCGACGAGCGCCGGGGCCAGATCAACCGGATGGCGGCCCTCCTCCAGGGCGGGCGGCCTCCGACGGAGGCGGCGCAGGAGGCCTTTGGCGACATTGGGGCCCTGGACCGGGAGCTGCAGTCCTACGTGACGCGGCTGGCCTTCCGCTATCGACGGCGGATGGCCCGCGTGGACGTGAAGGAGAACGCCTGGACGGCTCGCTCCCTGTCTGACGCGAAGTCGCTCGCTCTGCGCGCCGGCTTCCACGTGACCATGGGCCGCGGGGCCGAGGCCCGGGCTCTTGCCAGCCAGGCCCTCGCCCTGGATCCAGCCACGGCCGCGGCCCACGAGGCCCTGGCCCTCCTCGCCTGGCGGGAGGGACGGAGGAGCGAAGCGCGGGAGGCGCTCGCCCGGGCGACGGCGCTCCCCGGCGCGAGCGACTTCGCGCACTACCTTTACGGCCAGCTGCTTTGGGACAGCCTTTCCGGCGCCGAGGGCCTGGAAGCGGTCGAGGCCTCGTTTCGCCGGGCGGTCGAACTGAACCCGTCCTTCGCCGATGCCCTCGCGAGCCTGGCCCGGGTGAAGGCGGAGCGGGGGGCTCCGATCGAGGAGACGCTCCCCCTGGCCATGCGGGCCGCCCAGCTCGAACCGCGCGAAATCCGGCACACCCTCACCGCGCTCCGCCTGGCCGCCCGCGGCGGCGGGGTTCAGGAGGCCCGCACGCAAGCCGAGAAGCTCCTTAGCCAGTCTGATGGGGAGGATCGGCTGGAGGTCGATGCGCTCCTCCGTGAGCTTTCCGAGCCGCCGCCGAGGCCTACGGCGGCGCCCGAGGTCGGAAAGGCCTGCTCGGCCGGGGACGCCGCTTCCTGCCAATCGGTCGCCAGGGCCCTCGAGCGGGGCGATGGCAGCGCGGCGAACCCAGCGAAAGCCGCGCGGCTGTACGAGGGAGCGTGTGCTGTCGGAGATGGCGACGCCTGCGCCCGCCTGGGCTCGATGCTGCGCCAGGGGAGGGGGGTCGCCAGGGACGACAGGAGAGCCGCGACCCTCCTCACGAGTGCCTGCGACCAGGGATTGGCGTTGGCCTGCGGAGAGCTCGGCACCCTGCTCATGGAAGGAGGTCAGGGAGTTCCGCGCGACCCCGCGCGGAGCCGCGCCCTCTTGAAGAAGGCCTGTGACGGCGGCTACGCGGAAGCCTGCGCGAGGGCCGGCGGCCCCTGACGATGAAGGTCCGGATGGCGATGCCCACTGCCGTGAACAGGGTGCCGCCAAGGGCGGCTTTCGCGCTTGCTCTGATTCTCGCCGGCCGCAGCGGCCTCGTAGAGGTTGGGGGCCAGGCCGGGTCGCCCACGCCCGCAGTGGTGGTGGCGTTCGAGCTCGTGGTTCAGGACGCGAACGGCAAGCCCGTGACCGACCTCAAGCTCGAGGAGATCGAGGTAGTCCAGGACGCCACGCGACAGACCGTCCGAACATTCCAGGCCGGGACCCGACCGGGCCACTACGAGCTCTCCTACGCGCCTCTTTCGGGAAAGGCCGGAGGCGTCAGCGTCCGGGTCACCCGCCGCGGGGTGGTGGCGCGGGGATCGGATGGCCCCAGTCTCAAGCCTCGAATCATCTCAGCCCTGTCGGCGCTGGAGTCGGAGCTAACCGGAGTTCTCGAGGCCCGGGCGGCCGCCAGCGATCTCGCCTGCGACGTGGCCGTCCTCCGCTTCGAGCCCGTGGCGAAAGGCGTGCGCCATTCCGTGACGGTCGAGATCCCCCTGTCCGAGCTGCACCTCGAGCAGGGGCCGACGGGACCCCGCGGGCGGCTCCAGATCCTGGCCCGTGTCCGTTCCGCCGCCGAACCGAGGGTGCGCCAGCACCTCACGCTGGACCGGTCGGTGGAGGTGGCAACGGAGGGGACGAGCAACGTCCAAAGGCTCGTGTGGACCGGTACGGTCGTGATCGCCCCCGGCTCTCACACGATCGATGTGCTCGTCCGCGACCGTGTGGCGGAGCGCGTGACCACCCGCACCTTCACCGTGGACGTCGCGCCGCCGACAAATGGGCTCCGCTTGAGCAGCGTTATTCTGCTCCGGCCGCGGAGCTTCTTCTTCCTCCGGGACGAGGCCCAGGGAGATGATCCCCTCGTGTACCAGGGCGCTCCGCTCATGCCAACCCTGCATGTGACCCTCCCCGCGGGGGCGGAGGCCTATGTGCGCTTCTATGTTGCCCTCTACCCCGCGGCGGGGAGCGCGGAGCCCGTCACCCTCAAGGCCGAGCTTCTCCGAGACGGGGCAAAGGTGGGAGAAGGATCGATCGCGCTGCCGAAGCCGGAGCTGAGCGGCGAGATCCGCTACGTCGGGCAGCTCCCGACACGGTCCTTTGCTGAGGGGTCGTACGCGCTGCGGCTGGTGGCCCGCCAGGGAGAAACAACCGTGGCCGACCAGACCCTGTTCGTCCTGTCTGCCGCAGTGCCCGCGATCCGCCCACTCCCGTCCCCCTGACGGACTAACGGAAGCGGACCGTCAGGAGGTCCCGCAAGCCACTGGGGCATGTTCGATCGCGAGACGTGGACCCTGCGACTCCATGCCAACGCAGCCAAGACCGGGAGGGGCCGAACGCTCAGTCTTGAAGGGCCGCTCCGCGCCATCATCGAGCGTCGTCTCCGAGCTCGGCGCTTCGAATCGTTGCTGATCTTCCACAGAATCTCCAAGGGGGTTCAGGGCGCCCCGTAGACGACTTCCGCAAGTCGTGGGCCGCCGCCTGCCACCAGATCGGTCTCGTACCCGGACGAAAGGGCGGCATCACGTTCCACGACCTTAGACGCAGTGCGATTCGAAACATGGTTCGTACGGGGGTAGACCCGGCGATCGCGATGAAAGTATCGGGGCACCGCACGCGCAGCGTCTTCGATCGCTACAGCGTCGTGAGCGAGGAGGATCTCCGCGACGCGATGGCAAAGACCGCGCACTACGTCTCGACTCTACCTGTGGGACGCAACCTCGTTCCTTTGGTCGCGCCCGAAAATCCGGACAAGATCCGAACAATTTCGCCAAGAAATAGCTATTTGCTGGGGAATTTGGCGGAAGCGGGTAGGAATCGAATGCACGAAACCCCAAGCAGCGAGGAGCACCCTGGGATGCTCGAGTCAGAAGATTCAGAGGCTTAGGGCGCACCGTCG
>DATMQU010000146.1:0-13244 GCA_035566715.1 Vicinamibacteria bacterium | reverse complement strand
CGTGGAGCGCACCCTCTGCCGCCGCCGGCGCGCTCCCTGGCAGGTCGTGAGCCTCGCCCAGCCGGGGATGAACTCGGTGGGGGAGGCGGCCCAGCTGGCGTCCGAGGGCCCGGCCTACGAACCCGACGTGGTGGCCCTGGGGTACGTGCTCAACGACAGCGAGGATGAGAACGCGGCGGAGACGCGGCGGGTCGAGGACTGGCTCGAGGACAAGAGGGAGCAGAAGACCCATCCGCTCCGATTCCTCGACCGCTCCGCGCTCTATCGCCTAGTCAGCACGAGGATCTGGGCCACCCTCGAGAATCGGCGGCGGATCGCCGGCTACAAGTCGATGTATGCCGCCGACTACCCAGGCTGGATCGCCGGCCAACGCGCGCTTCGGACGATGGGCGGCCTCTGCCGCGAGCGTGGGATTCCCTTCGTGGTTCTCATCTTCCCGCTCTTCGGCAACCCGCTGGACGAGAGCTACCCGT
Source organism: Vicinamibacteria bacterium (assembly GCA_035566715.1). GTDB lineage: Bacteria > Acidobacteriota > Vicinamibacteria > Fen-336 > Fen-336 > DATMML01. Next base: position 12,771 of record DATMQU010000146.1, on the reverse strand, counting down.
TCCCGGAAATCCACGCCCAGGTCGCGCGGGCGGCCGCGGAGGCGGGGGCCAAGGTGGTCGACCTGCTGCCGTGCTTCCGCGGCCTACGCTGGGACATCCTGGTCGTGAACGGGACCGAGGACGAGCATCCGAACGAGATCGCCCACCGCATCGCCGCGAGCGCCCTTCTCAAGGCCATCGACGAGGTGGTGCCGGGCGACCCCGCCCCGAGCAAGGCGCCATGAGCGGAGCCGTGTTTGTCCCCCGCGAGCGCCGGTCCCATCCGGGGTTGGCGCTCGCCCTCGCGGGGGGACTCGCGCTCTATGCGGGCCTGGCCATCGTGAGCGCGCGCCAGAAGTCGGCCACCTTCGACGAGGGGGCCCACCTGCCCGCGGGCTTTACCTACCTGGCGCTGGGGGACCACCGGCTGAACCCCGAGCAGCCGCCCCTCATCAAGCTCCTGGCCGCCACGCCGCTGCTCTTCCTCGAGCCGAAGCTCAAGACGGACGACGAGGCCTGGGCCACGGCCCGGCAGTGGGAGTTCGGCAAGCGCTTCCTCTACCGCTGGAACGATGCCGACCAGCTGCTTTTCTGGGGCCGCCTCCCCGTGGTGGCCCTGGGGTGCCTGCTCTGCCTGGCCGTGTTCTCCTGGGGGCGGCGGCACTACGGCGGGCCGGCGGCGGTCCTGGCCTTTTTCCTCTGCGTTCTCTCCCCCGACGTCCTCGCCCATGGCCAGATCGTGACCACCGACCTGGGGGTGGCCCTCTTCCTCTTTCTGTCCGTCATGGCCTTCGAGCGCCTTCTCGAGCGGGCGACAAACCTCCGGCTGCTCCTGGCCGGAGGCGCGGTGGGGGCCGCCCTGGCCACCAAGTTCTCGGGCCTCGTGGTCTTGCCCATCCTGGCCGTGCTCGGGCTCGTGGCCGCCCTGGGTCGGGAGCCGATGCCTTCCGACCTCGGGTGGAGCCCGACCGGCCGGTGGGCGCGGCTCGGCCAGGTGGCGCTTCTCCTCGCCGGCGTCGGCTTCCTGGCCGGGATCGTGCTCTGGGCCACCTACGGCTTCCGCTTCGCGATCTCCCCCGATCCCGCGGTGAGGGAGGCGATGCGGTCCACCCTCGCCGAGCCGCGGTCGTCGCTGGTGAGGGGCCTCGCGGGCGCGGCCGAGCGTTGGGCCCTGCTCCCGGAGGACTACCTTCGCGGCCTGCGGTTCGTCTTCCGGCACTCCGAGGCCCGGCCCGCGTTTCTGGCCGGCCGGCTCTCGGAGGAAGGCTTTCCCTACTACTTCCTGGCCACCCTCGCCCTCAAGACGCCCATCCCCCTGGGCCTGCTCCTGCTGGTGGCCCTCCTCTTCGGCCGGCGCGGTCCCCTCCTTGGCGAGGCCTTCCTCTTCCTGCCCGTGCTGCTTTACGTCGGCCTCACCTTCACCCGCAGCATCGACATCGGCCACCGGCACCTTCTCCCGATCTACCCGTTCCTCTTCGTGGCCGCGGGGCGGGCGGTGGGCGTGCTGGGCCGCTCCCGCGCGCCCGCGGCGGGGGCGGTGATCTTGGGCGCGCTCTGCGCCTGGTACGCCCTCGGCACCCTGCGCGTCCACCCGCACTACCTCGCCTACTTCAACGAGATCGCGGGGGGTCCGCGCAACGGCTATCGCTGGCTCGTGGACTCGAACCTGGATTGGGGCCAGGACCTAAAAGGCCTGAAGGCCTACCTGGATGCCCGGGGGATCCCGAAGATCAAGCTCTCCTACTTCGGCAGCGCGGACCCCGCCTACTACGGCATCGACGCGGAGATCCTCCCCGGCTACATGGCCCCCCACCCCGTGCGGGTAACGCGCGAGGTCCGGCGCGGCGACATCGTGGCCGTGAGCGCCACCAACCTCCAGGGCGTCTACCTGGACCCCGAGGACCGCCCGCTCATGGAGCACTTCCGCGCCCAGCGGCCGCTGGACGAGGTCGGCTACTCCATCCTGATCTACCGGGCCGACTTCACCTGGCCGTGACGCGCGCTATGCCCTCCCGCGCCCGCGAGGCCCTGCTCGGCCTGCTCCTCTCCGCCGTCTCGATCGCGGCCGTTCTGCTCGTCCTCGAGCTCACCCTGCGGGCCTTTGGCTTCGTTCCCGATCGCTTCCAGATGATGGGCCGCATGGCCAACGCCCGCTGGACGCTGCTCCTCGACTGCTATCCCACCAACCCGCGGGGCTATTTCGACATCGACCTCCGCCAGCCCAGAAGCCGCGAGCGCTACTTCTCGGTGGCTCCTCTCCGCTTCGACGACGTGGCGCGGCGGGCCCCCTGGGCGGTGGAGTCGCGCTACAACGCGCTGCGCTTCCGCGATGCCCCCCTGGGCCCCAAGCGTCCCGGCGTGCGCCGGGTCATGGTGCTCGGCGACTCCTTCACGGAGGGGCAGGGGGTGAAGGAGCCCGATACCTGCGTGCGCCAGCTGGAGCGCCTCTTGAACGCCAGCGAGCCCGGGGGGTGGGAGGTGCGGAACTGCGGGCGGCGGGGCACGGACTTCCCCGCCCTCTACCAGGCCTTCGAGGAGATCCTGCCCTACGAGCCGGACGTCCTCGTCTACGCGATGGTCCTGAACGATCCCGAGCAGTCGGCGAGCTTCCACGCCCGCCAGACCTACGTCAACGATTGGATCCTGGATCGCGGTCGCCAGACCGACGACGTTGAGGTCGAGCCCGGCGTCTTCCGCTCGCGGCTCCTCACCCTGGTCGCGGATCGGGTCACCTCCTGGCGCGTGGGGCGCGAGACCACGCGCTGGTACCTGGACATGTACGGCCCCCCCAACCGCGAGGGCTGGGAGCAGACCCAGCGCTACCTCCGGGAGATGAACCGGCGGATTCAGGAGGGGGGCGGACGGTTCCTGGTCGCCCCCTGGCCCCTCTTCGTGGGCCTCGAGGGAGGGTATCCCTTCGCCCCCATCCACGAGACGATCCGGCGCTTCTGCCTGCAGGCGGGGATCGCCCACCACGACCTGCTGCCCGTCTTCCGGGGCCGCCGAAGCGAGACGTTCTGGGTCCATCCCGTGGACCGACACCCCAACGAGATCGCCCACCGCCTGGCCGCGGAGGACCTGGCCCCGGTGGTGCGGGCGCTCGGCCTGCCGCCGTCCCCTTGAACCCCTTCTCGGGGCGGGGCCGCAAACGAGAACACGATCCCCTCAGGGGTCGTGGCTTGTCGTGCCCTCGCCGGGGCCCCTCCCGCTCACGGGCTTGTACTCCGCGATCTCGCCGAAGGAGCGGAAGCCCAAGCCCTCGTACAGGCCCACTCCCGGCGGAGCCGCCTGAAGAACCGCCGTCTTGTGACCGTGCTCCCGGGCGTCCAGCAGGGGGCGCAGCGTGAGGGCGGTTCCGAAGCCGCGCCCCCGGTGAGCGGCCAGGGTGGAGATGTTGTAGAGCCCCACAATGCCCCCACTCACCGTCAGCTCCGCGGTGGCGACGGGCACTTCCCCGAGGTACCCGACGTAGAGCCACAGAGGCGAATCCTTGAGGAGCGCCGATGACCCAAGCTCGTAGAAGCGAAGGACTTCGGGATCGGGCGGCGTCCAGTTGGCGGCGAGGACCAGCGCGAACGCCCTCAGCTGGGCCTCCGACGCCACCCGCACGATCCGCAACCCCTCCGGCGCAAGCTCCCCCCGCCGGAGCTCGGACAGCGCCGCGACCATGCCGAGCTCCGTTTCCACGCGCTCCAAGCCGAGCCCCAGCAGAGCGTCGCCGAGGGTGCGGGGCTGATCGGCGGGGCCGACCCACCACGAGAAGGGCCGCTCCGCGCGCCGGAAATAATCCAGCGCCGCCCGGGCCCGGTCCCCTGCCTCCGCGGGGTCGAGCCGGGCGCGGCAAATCAGGTTGAACGTGTCACAGGGCAGACCGGAGTCGATCAAAACCAGATGGGGCTGATCGACGACCCTCATGCCCGAGAGGCGGCGCGGCAACCACGCGCCGTGGGTCACGAAGTTTTCGTCCGCGGCCTCGAGGAGCTCGGCCCGAGCGGCTCCTCTCTTCAGCGGCATGCTTGGCCGAGCCTTCCCGTCGATCGCGGCGGAGGCACCGGCTATTCCGGGACGCGCGCCCGAACCGCCCAGGCCCGAGCCGTCAAGGAGATCGAGCCGTCGGCCCCCCGCGGGATGACCTCGCGCAGGCGGTCGCGGAGCCGCGTGCGGGCGGGCTCGTCGAGGGCCACGACATACCTCGGCGCTGGCCCCTGGCCGCCGAGGAATGGGTGCCAGTAGTCCTCGAAGCTTGGAAATGGCGTGGCGATGTCGATGGCCGTGACCTCGACGGGACTGAGCCCGGCGCCCCCGAAGAGCACCGCGAGCGCTTCCGGGCGGCAGAGCGGAAATCGGACGCCCTGATCCAAGCCCGCCGCTCCGGGGTCGAGCGAAACCGCGGCGTCCCAGAAGAGACGCATCAGCTCCATTCTCCCCGCGTAGTCCCAGACGTAGGCGGCGATGGTTCCGCCGCTGACCGTGACCCGCGCCATCTCGGTGAGCGCCGCCTCAGCATCGGGCACGAAGTTCAGCACCAATCCGGAGACCGTCGCATCGACGGAGGCATCGTCGAGCGGGATCTGGTCCGCGCTCCCATGGTGGAGGGCGACCCGGGGGGCGAGCTGCTCCTTGGCCTTAGCGAGAAAGAAGTCCGACGGCTCGACCCCCGCGACCGACGACGGCGAGCACTGCTCCAGAATCGCGGCGCAGAGCGCCCCCGTGCCGCAGCCAACGTCCAGCCAGCGTCGCTCGGGGGGGATGCCCAACCAGGACAGGAACCTCGGCGCGACCTCGCGGCTCCAGCGGCCGACATACCGCTCGTAGGCGTCGGCTCGTTCCCACGTTTCCGGTGGCGGCGTCGATGCCAGGGTGCGACCCCCATCCCTGGCCGGCGGCCCCGACCCCGGGCCGCGGCCGTGCCCTCGGCCCTAGGGCGTGGCTATCTTCTGGCCCCCGTCGATCTTGCCCATGCCGCTCTCCAGCATGAGCCGGTTCAGGGCGGGCACGTCGCCCTCCAGGGTCCCGTTGACGGCGGCGACCGCCTCCCCCAGCTCCTTCGTGACCCGGGTCAGGCCCTCGCGGTGCTGGGCGGTGGGGGGCGCGGTGGCGGCGCTGAACGCAAGGTAGAGACCCCGGGCCCGAGGGAGGAGGGGCTCGGGATCCTCGGCCAGGGGCGCGCCCGCGAAGCCCAGGGGCTCCTGGCGGTTGATTCTCTTGGCGATCGGCTCCAGCTTCTCGGTAAGGGCCTTGGCCGCGGACTTCACGGCTTCGGTCGCGCGCGCGTCCTTCTTCAGGGACTCCTCCAGCTCCTTGAGCTGCTTCTTCAGGGACTCCAGCGCGCGGTTGGCGGCGTCGGCCTCGGTCCAGAGCCGGGCCGCGGCCCGGCAGGCCTCGTACCAGGCCTTGCGATCGGCCTCGCTGGTCTTGATTCGCGGGTCCTCCTCCACGGCGACGGTCTGGGTGGCGGTGGCGGCGCCGAGGCCGACCGTGACCGTGTAGGGGCCGGGGGGGACGAGGGGGCCCCGCGGCGGTCCGAAGAACTCGCTCGCCCCCGGCTCGGCCTTGACCGGCGGCTCGTGGCGCAGGTCCCAGTTCGTGCGGTTGATGCCCGCCTCCTTCGGCCCCTTGAGCTCGCGCAGGACCTTGCCCGCGGCGTCGCTCACCGTGATCTTCACCTCGTCCTTGTCCGCGGGCTTGGCCTTCAGCGAGTAGCTGATGAGGGCGCCCTCGGGGGGGTTGGAGGCCAGGAACGTCTTGTGCCCCGTGTTCCCCTTGTGCTGGTAGAGGCGGTATTCGGCGGCGGGCCGGATCCCGAAGAGGTGGAGGTCCGAGGCGAGGGCCTCCCCCGAGAGCTGCTGGAGGGGGGTGAGGTCGTCGAGGACGAAGATCCCCCGGCCGTGGGTGGCGAGGACGAGGTCGTTGTCGCGGGGGTGGATCTGGATGTCGTACACGGGGACGGTGGGGAGGCCCCCGCCCTTGACCTTCACCCAGCTCCCGCCCTGGTTGAAGCTCACCCAGAGGCCGTACTCCGTGCCCACGAACAGGAGATCGGGGCTTGTGGGATGCTCGCGGACCGCGTGGATCGTGCCCCCGGCGGGGATTTGGCCGGAGAGGGATCTCCAGGTCTGTCCGAAGTCCTCGGTCCGGAAGAGGTAGGCGCTGAAGTCGTTCCCGCGATGGCCGTCGAAGGCCACGTAGGCCGTCCCCTCGCCCGTGCGGCTCGTCTCCACGCGGCTCACGTAGGTCCCCTTGGGCACTCCCGGCACCTTGGCGCTCACGCTCGTCCAGGTGGCCCCCCCATCCTTGGAAACCTGCAGGTTTCCATCGTCGGTGCCCACCCACAGGATGCCCGCCTTCAGCGGCGACTGCGCGATGGTGGTGATGGTTCCGAAGGAGACCGTGCCGTCGTTCCGCGAGAGCATGCTCTTGGCCGTCTTGCCGAAGATGGTCATGGCGTCGCGCTCGGCGGCATTGGTGAGGTCGGGGGTGACGAGGGTCCAGGTCTCCCCGCGGTCCCGCGAACCGAAGAGGTGGTTCCCCCCGTAGTAGATCGAGTCGTGGTCGTGGCTGGAGATGAGGATGGGGGAGTTCCAGTTGAAGCGGTACTTCTTCCCCTCCGGGGGCTCGGGGCGGATCACGCGGCGCTCGAAGGTCCTGAGGTCCAGGCGCTGTACGTTCCCGTCCTGGCTCTCCACGTAGACGATGTCGTGGTCGATGGGATCCACCACGCAGTAGAAGCCGTCCCCGCCCCCCACCCGGAGCCAATCCTCGTTGCCGATTCCCTGCTGGTAGAGGGTGCGGCTGGGACCGGTCCAGCTCCCGTTGTCCTGGAGGCCGCCGTAGACGTGGTAGGGCCTCTGATTGTCGAGGCTCACCTCGTAGAACTGGGCCAGGGAGACCGCGTTCAGGTAGTCCCAGGAGCGGCCGCGGTCGTAGGAGGCGTGGATCCCGCCGTCGGTGCCGGCCAGCATGTGGTCGGAGTTCGCGGGGTCGATCCAGAGAGCGTGGAAGTCGCCGTGGATCTTCTGGACGAGGTCGCTCTTGAACGTCTTGCCCCCGTCCTCCGAGTGGAACATGGGGGCGCCCAGCACCCAGATCCGCTGGTCGTTGTTGGGATCCACGCGGACCTGGCTGTAGTACGACGGCCGCGGGTTGGTGGAGGAGACCTTGGTCCACGACTCTCCCTTGTCCTCCGAGCGGTAGAAGCCGCCCTCCTTCGCGTGCTCCACGAGGGCGTAGACGATCCGGGGGTCCTGGCGGTAGACGGCGACCCCGATGCGGCCGATGTCCCCCTCCGCGGGCAGGCCCTTGGTCAGCTTTTTCCAGGATGACCCCCCGTCCACCGTCTTCCAGAGGGCGCTGCCCGGCCCGCCCCCGTTGTACCCGAAGGGGGTGCGCCGCCGCTGGTAGGAAGCGGCGTAGAGGGTCTGGGGGCTCTCGGGGTCCATGGCCACGTCCACGAAGCCGGTGTCCTCGTCGATGGCCTTGGTGTTGGTCCAGGTCTTCCCCCCGTCCGTGGTCTTGAAGAGCCCCCGCTCCTTGCTCGGGCCCCAGAGATGGCCGAGGACGGCCGCGTAGACCACATCCGGGTTCTTGGGGTCCACGATCAGGCGGCCGATGTGGTGGCTGTCCTTGAGGCCGGCGTGGGTCCAGGTCTTCCCGCCGTCCATGGTCTTGTGAACGCCGTCGCCCCAGGAGGAGGACTGGCGGTTGTTGGGCTCGCCGGTCCCCACGTAGAGGATGGAGGGGTCGGAGGGAGCCAGGGCGAGGGCCCCGATGGTGGAGACGTCCTGGTCATCGAACACGGGCTCGAAGGTGATCCCGTTGTTCACGGTCTTGAAGACGCCGCCCGTGGCCGTCCCCACGTAGAACGTCCCGGGGTGCGACTCCACCACCGCAAAATCGTCGATGCGTCCGCCCATGATGGCGGGTCCGATGTTGCGGAAGGGCAGGCCCTTCAGCGCATCCGAAGTGACCGGGGAGGAGGGGGCCGGCTTCTCCTTGGCCTTGACGGGGGCGGCCCCGGCCGCAGCGGGCAGGACGAGCGCGAGCGCGGCGACGGCGATCCGGAGGCGGAGGGCGAATGGATGCATGGAGTCTTCTCCTCCCAAGGCGGCGCGGAGGAGCACGCTATCCAGGGTCCTTTCCTAAGTCAAGGGTCCTAGAGCACCCAGTGGACGCGCAGGGTGACGCAGAGCGCGGCGAGGAGGATCCCCAAGAGCAGCGCCGGGCCCGATCCCGGGCTCGCGGCCTCGCCGTCCACGCCCGCCGGGCGGGCCAGGGCGGAAACAAGCAGCAGCGGCATGAGGGGCATCCAGATACGCCCCACCTCGCCGCGGGTGACGCCGGAGAGCACGAGAAGGCCGAGCCCACCCGCGAGGGCCAGGGTCATGCGCGGGGCGGCCCCCGCGGGCCCGTCGTGCGGGCCGCCCAGGGCGGAGCGCAGCCGGGCGAGGCCCAGGAGGGTCACGGGCACCCCCAGGAAGAGGGCCAGGTCCAGGGGGTTGAAGAGGAGCCAGAGCCGGTAACTGCGAGGTCGCGTGTAGACCTCGCGGTGGATGGCGAGCGCGGTCCTCGCGGCCGGGAGCGGCTCATGGCCGAGGATCGCGCTGGCCGCGAAGAGGCCGAGGGCGGTGGCCGCGGCGAGGCCGCAAAGGAGGAGACCCCGCCACCGCGGGCGGCGATCCAGGGCGAGGGCGACAAGTCCGCCCAGGAGCAGGAAGGCCGCGGAACCGTAGGACACGAAGAGGGCGATCCCCCCGACAAGGCCCGCGATCACGGCGGGAAGGAGGGCGCGGGGCAGCCGCTCCGCCCCGAGGGCAGCGACGAGGAGCGCCGCGGCCAGGGTGACGGGCAGGGCCAAGGCCTGGTCGAACTGGGGGACGAAGAGGGCGGGCCCGGGCAGCAGGCTCCAGAGAACCCCCGCCCGAACCCCGGCCAGGGTGTCGCCCGCCAGGCGCGCCGCGAGCCACGCCACGGGCAGGCCGGTCGCGGCACCGAGGAGGCCGAGCAGGAGCGCGCCCAGGAGGGCGGCCGCGCGCGCGGCGGAGGCGGCGGGCACGCCGGGATCCCCGTTCTCGGGGAGGGAGCGAAGGAGGAGGCCGGTGAGCCCTGGCGAGGCCTCGCACACCGCGACGAGTCCCCGGTAATAGAGGACGGGTCCGGGAGGGTGGGTAGCGGCGTGCTTCGCGGCCGTGCGGAGCGTGGGGAGGAGGGAGGCGTGGCGGCGGAGAAACTCCAGGGGGTCCCGGGCCTCGGGCGAGACCGCCACCGTGAAGTACGAGGTGTGGGTTCGGGAGACCGTGCGCGCGAGAAGGGTGGGGAAGGCGCCGGCGGGCTCCAGGTCCAGGAGGCCGAGCTGAAAGAGCCAGCCGAGCGCGATGGCCGCGGGCAGGAGGAGAAGGGCGGCGCGGCGGGGGCCGCGCCGGGCCCAGGCCGAGCCCGAGAGGGCGAGCAGGCCGAGAAGCCCCCCCGCGGCGGCGAGTGCTAAGACGAGCCGGCCGCTCGACGGCCCCTCCCGGTACGCCCACTGCCATTCCGGGGGATAGGGGGCGGGGCCCCGCAGGAGCGGGATCCCGTCCGTGGCGATCGCGAGGAGGACGAGGATCGTGACCGCGGCCAGGAGGGCACTGCGGGCCAGGCCGGCGTTCCGCACCGCGCCCACGAACCGAGAAGGCGACCGCCCCTCCTCCCGGCTCACCGCATGGGCGAGTCCGGACGCTCCCCGCACTGGAGGGAGAGTTCTGCCCCCTCCTGGGCCAGGCCGAGGCACTCGAAGAGGTTGCGCACGTGCTGACCGAGGCGGTCGCTCCGGCAGGGGGTGGTGAGGATGGCCGCCACCAGGCCGCGGCCCCTCTCCGCGGCCGTATCGGCTCCGCGAAGGGCGGCCTCCGCGGGGGGGTCGTCGTCGAAATCCCTTAGGGCCCGCTCGAGCGCCTCGATGGCGTCGTGCAGCCCGAGGGCCCCGCCGTTTCCCGTCTCCCCGAAGGCCCCCAGGGCCTCCAAGCTGCGGCCGATGCGCTGGACGATGGTGCGGGCGTGCGGGAGGTTGATCCGGACGTAGCGATGGTAGTCGGAGTCGTCCACGCTCGCTCCCGCGCCGCAGTCTAGCACGCCCGGAGGGAGGCCCCGCCCTGTGGTATCGTGCCGGTTGTGATCGTCAAGGAAATCCTCGAGAACGGCCTCACCCTCATCACGGAGTCCATGCCCCACGTACGGAGCGTGGCCATCGGGGTCTGGCTGAAGCGGGGCAGCCGCCACGAGACCCCCGACCAGACCGGCATCAGCCACTTCATCGAACACATGGTCTTCAAGGGGACCAAGAACCGGACCGCGGAGGCCATCGCCTCCGAGGTGGACTCGATCGGCGGCTACATGGACGCCTTCACGGCCAAGGAGTACGCCTCCTTCCACCTGAAGGTCCTGGACGAGCACCTGCCGCGGGCGGTGGACATCCTGGGCGACGTAGTCATGAACCCGCTCTTCGATCCCCGCGAGATGGCCAAGGAGAAGAAGGTCATCTTCGAGGAGATCAACATGGTGGAGGACACCCCGGACGACCTCGTGATGGAGCTCTTCACGGAGGCCTTCTGGCCCAACCACCCCCTGGGGCGGCCCATCCTGGGCACGAAGAAAAGCGTCGGGAGCTTCCACCGCGAGGATCTGGCCACGTTCTTCCGGCAGGTCTATCACCCGGGAAACATGCTCATCGCGGCGGCTGGGAACCTCGACCACGGCTCGAGCGCCGCCCTCGTCCGCCGGCACTTCGGAGGGCTCGTTCTCCGGCGGACCCCTTCCAACGGACACGCCCCCAAGCCGGCGGCCCGGGTCGTGACCCGGGCCAAGAAGGAGCTGGAGCAGGTGCACCTGTGCCTGGGTGCGCCCGCCTATCCCCAGACCCACCCCGACCGCTACGCGGGGTACATCCTGAACACGGTCCTGGGGGGGAGCATGTCCTCCCGCCTCTTCCAGAACATCCGGGAGAAGAGGGGGCTCGTGTACTCGATCTCCTCCGGCGTCACCTCCTACTCCGACGCGGGGAGCCTGACCGTCTACGCGGGCACCGGCCTCGATTCCGTGGAGGAGGTGGTCCGGCTGACCCGGGAGGAGTTCCGGCGGCTCAAGGGCGAGCGCCTGCCCGAGGCCGAGCTGCGCCGGGCCAAGGATCACCTGAAGGGAAGCCTCATGCTCTCCCTCGAGAACACGGGCAGCCGCATGAGCCACCTGGCCCGGCAGGAGATCTACTTCGGCCGCCACTTCGACCTCGACGAGCTCATCTCCGGGATCGAGGCGGTGGGCGGCGACGACGTGCAGAGGATCGCGAACGTGATCTTCGCCGGCCGCCTGACCGTGAGCGTGCTCGGGAACCTGAAGGGTTACCGGCCGCGGGCGGCGCAGCTCCGCCTGTAGGGGGTTTTTGAAGCTCCGCTTCCGGGTCATCGGGTCGGGCAGCTCCGGAAACGCCACCCTGGTGGAGGGGGGCGGCACCCGCATCCTGATCGACGCCGGCCTGGGCCCGCGCGCCCTGGCCGAGCGGCTGCAGTCCGCGGGGGTGGACCCCGCCTCCCTGGCCGCGATCGTGATCTCCCACGAGCACGCCGACCACATCAAGGGGGCGGCCGCCTTCTCCGCGAATTGGGGGGTAAGGCTCTGCGGCTCGCGGGGGACCTACGCGGCGGCCGGCTTCGGTGCGACCGACATCGCGGGCTACGACGTGCTGGGGGCGGCCGCCCCCCGCCGCGTGGGCGCCCTCACCCTGCAGGGGGTCGCGATCCCCCACGACGCGGCGGAGCCGCTGGCCTTCGTGGTCTCCGCGGGCGGGGTCTCTCTGGGGCACGCCACCGACCTCGGGCACGTGAACCGGGGCCTGGTGGAGGCGTTCCGCGGCTGCGAGGCCCTCCTCTTGGAGTCCAACTACGACCCCGACATGCTGCGCGGGGGGCCCTACCCCTGGTCCCTGAAGGAGCGCATCCTGGGCCTCTCCGGCCACCTCTCCAACAGCGACGTGGCCCGCTATCTGACCGACGGCCTGGGGGGGGCCTGCCGGACGGTCGTGCTCGCCCATCTCTCGCAGACCAACAACCACCCCGAGGTGGCCCGCATGGCGGCGGAGCAGTCCCTGCGCCGGCGGGGCCGGACCGAGGTGCGGCTCCGCCTGACCGACGCCCAGGGCACGGACTGGATCGAGGTGACACGGCCCGGGGAGGGGGAGCGCGGGCGGGGACAGCTTCGACTGTGGTGACGGCCTAGACCGGCTCCAGCGGCGGGTAGTTGGGCTCCCACATCGCGGCGGCCACCGCGGGGGCGATCTCGGCGTCGCGGAAGCCGCGTCCGAGGCCGGAGTCCCGGGCCTCGCGCACCACCGCCTCCGCCACCCGCGCCGTGACCGGCCGCAGGTCCCCCACCGGCGGGAAGAGGCTCCCCTCCCGGAGGTGCTCATCCCGGACCTCCCCGGCCAGGGTCTCGGCCGCGGCGGCAAACATGGGCTCGGTGACCTCCCGGGCCTCGGACACGAGCGCGCCCAGCCCGATCCCGGGGAAGACGAAGACGTTGTTGCCCTGCCCGATGCGATGCGTGCGGCCCCCCCAGGAGACGGGGTCGAAGGGGCTTCCGGTGGCGACGAGGGCCCGCCCCTCCGTCCAGGCGATCACGTCCGCGGGCCGGGCCTCGGACTGGCTGGTGGGATTCGAGAGGGGGAGGATGAGCGGCCGCTCCACCTGAGCGGCCATGGCCCGCACGACCTCCTCCGAGAACGCGCCCGCGGCCCCGGAGACGCCGATGAGGACGGTGGGCCTCAGGGCG
>DATMQU010000145.1:0-8261 GCA_035566715.1 Vicinamibacteria bacterium | reverse complement strand
AGAAGAGCAGCCGCTACACGAGCGAGAAGAGCCTGAGCTTCAGCACGGGGGCGGGGGGGGCGAAGGTATCCGTGCAGACCCTGAGTGGCGCGATCCGGCTCCGCAAGCGCTGAGCCCTAACAAGAGAGCGAGGAGAGAAGCGATGAGCCTCAAGCCGATGTTGACCGTGGGCCTTTTCACCGCCGCCCTGGCCGCGCCCGTCTTGGGGGCGGATTTTCACTGGCAGGGCAAGGTCGCCGCGGGGGCGACGGTCGAGATCAAGGGCGTCAACGGGGGGATCGAAGCCTCCGCCGCCCCGGGTAGCGAGGTCGAGGTGACGGCGGTCAAGCATGCCCGCCACAGCAACCCCGCCGAGGTCGAGATCAAGGTCGTGGAGCATGAGGGGGGCGTCACCATCTGCGCGGTGTACCCCAGCCCCTCCTCCACCCCCAACGAATGCCGGCCCGGCGCGGGCGCGCGCATGCGCACCCAGAACAACGACACGAGTGTCGACTTCACGGTCAAGGTCCCGGCGGGCGCGCGCTTCGTCGGCCGGACCGTGAACGGGGGGATCGAGGCCGAGTCCCTCTCCGGGGACGCCGAGGCCTACACCGTGAACGGCGGCATCAAGATGAAGGCCTCCGGCCAGGCCCGCGGAGAGACCGTCAACGGCGGGATCACCGCCTCCCTCGGCCGCACGAATTGGACGGGCGCACTTGCCTTCAAGACCGTCAATGGTGGGATCACCCTCGACCTCCCGGCCGACGCGGGGGTGGAGCTCACGGCGGAGACCGTGAACGGGGACATCACTACCGATTTCCCCCTGACCGTCCAGGGCCGGCTCTCCAAGCGGCGGATCAGCGCCACCATCGGGAGCGGCGGCCGCCAGCTATCGCTCTCCACCGTGAACGGCGGCATCCAGATTCGCAAGGGATCGTAAGCCCGCCCCGGGAGTCGACCGGAAGCCGGAAGTCCAGCCACCGCATCGAAGCGGCGGTCCCACGCAAGCCTCCGGTCCGAAGGCTCGTCCCGCGGACCCGGCTTCCAGGCTTTGGCGTCCGGTTCCGGCCCGCTTGGCCGAGGCCGCGTCGGCAGCCCCTCCCGCGACGGCAAGGCCTTCTAGGGAACGTGATAGCCTCGGGCGCACGTCGCTCGTGCAGGAGGTCGATATGGCGCACAGGCTCTGGCTCGGGGGCGGGGTCTTTGCCCTGTCCGTCGTGTGGCTGCTCGGGGCCCAGCAGACCAACCGGGTGACGATCCTCTACGACGCGTTCGGCAAGGACCCCGGGATGAGGAAGGACTGGGGATTCTCGGCCCTCGTGGAGTACGGCGGGAAGCGGGTCCTATTCGACACCGGCAACAACCGGGACCTGTTCGCGCAGAACGTCAAGGCAGCGGGCGTTGACCTGAGAAAGCTCGACTTCGTAGTGATCTCGCATCGCCACCTCGATCACACCGCGGGACTGAGTCACCTGCTCTCCGTGAACCCAGGTGTGAAGATCTATGTCCCCCAGGAGGTCCTAGGCGGCGTCTTCGGGACGTCCGCGCCCGGGAGCTTCTATCGCCGGGACGCGACGCTCCCGCAGCACATGCGCTACTTCGACGACCATCCTCCGGAGCGGATCGTTCTCGGCACGGCGTGGGTGGGCGCCAGGTTCGAGCACATCGACAAGACCCAGGAGCTCGACCCGACCATGTCTCTGATATCGACGGTCTCGGATACTCCCGGAACGAAGGAAATGCGCGAGCTCTCCCTCGCCATCCGCACGCCGGAGGGCGTCGTTCTCGTCGTCGGCTGCTCACATCCAGGCATCGAGCGCATCGTCGAGGCCGCCACCGCGATCGACAAGCGGGTGCGCCTCGTGTTCGGCGGGTTCCATCTGCCGGCGGCGAAGGACGAGGAGGTCTCCCGCATCGCCACCTCCTTGCACGATGGCTTCAAGGTCGAGCGGCTGGCGCCGGGGCATTGCACCGGGGAACCCGCCTTCGCGTTGTTCCAGAAGACCTGGGGAAGCGATTACGTTTACGCCGGCGTGGGCAGCGTGATTGCTCTTCCCTGAATGACACCGCAGAAATCGGGGTTACGAGCCGGGCGGAACGGAAACGACACCCCTTCGAGAGCACTACTCGAAAAGGCCTAAAAGGCGAGGCCGAGCCGGAAGTAGACGCGGGTGTCACCCCCGGCCGCAAAGCCGCGGGCCAGGCTCACCTGCCCGGTCAAGGGGAGGCGGTGGCCGACGTAGGTATCCGCCCCCAGGGAGATCCCGGCCGCGGTCTTGACGTCCCCCAGCCGGAACACGCCGCTCCAGGCATGGGCGGCGTCGAAAAAAGCCGTGGTGTGCAAGTGCCGGATAAAGAAGGGAAGCGAGCGCTCTCCCCTCTCCAGGGCGGCGAGCGGCACCCGGTACTCTAGGTTGGCCTCGGCGAAGCTCCGGCCGGGGAAGGCGTTGTCGGGATAGCCGCGGAGCACCGCCATGTTGGTCTTCACGAGGTCGAAGAGGTCGCTATCGGGGAAGCCGCCCACCGCGAAGGAGCGCTGAAAGCCGGGCTGGCCGACCGTGAAGCCCCCTCCCGTCCGCAGGGCCAAAACGTCGGACTCCCCGAAGAGCCTCCAGTAGGCACGGGCGTCGGCGCTAACCTTCCCCAGCGACAGGCTGCTGCCGAGCGACGGATCCTCCTTGAGATAAGCGAGCCGGAGGCGGTAGCCGTCCAAGGGTGAGATCGACAGGGGGTACTGCTTGGCCGTGCTCAGGGTCCAGGCGGCCTCGACCCCTCCCAGGTCCAGGGGCGGCCCCGTGATCCCCTCCGCTTCCTGCCGCTCCCGCCGCCAGGTGAGGGAGAAGGTCTGCGACGAGCGCACCGAGCGCCAAAGAGGGACGGACGCCTGGAGGTTCAGGCGACGGGTGCGCAGGATGCCCTGGCTGACGAGATCCTTCTCGTCCTCGAGGGTCAGGAGGAAGGTGGGCCAGAGACGATCGTACTGATAGAAGCCCTGACTGCTAAAGCGGCCCGACGCCGTTCCGCGGTACACGTCGAGGCCCCACACGTGGCGGAAGAGCGGATCCGCCCCCGCGGTGGCCGCCCCGTACAGCGTCTCTCGGTCGGCGCTCCTCAAGAGGGGCGTCCAGAAGCGCGGCAGGAGGGTCGTGAAGGGGTTGTAAGTCCGGGCGGCCGCGGTCTCGGGTTCGGGGTCCGGCCCGGGCGTGGGGTAAGGATCGTGGAAGGGCTCCGCGGGCGGGGCCCGCGCCAGGTCGAGGGGAGCGAGGTGGACGTCGTAGCCCCGCGACGAGTAGGCGGCGAAGGCTACCTCGGAGCCGTTCGGGCTCACGGAGGGGGAAAAGGCCCCCCCCTCCACGTTGGTGACGCGCAGAAGAGCGCGGTCTTCGCGGCGCAGGGCGTAGAGGTTGGAGACGCCGTCACGGTCGGACCGGAAGATCAGGTGCTCGCCATCCGGCGTCCAGGTCGGCTCCACGTCCTTGGCGCGATCCTCGGTCAGGTTGGTGGCGGCTCCGGTGGCGGGATCCACCTCCACCAGATCCAGCCACCCGCCCGCCGTCCACCGCGAGGCGGCGATCACGTCCCCCTGCGGCCGCCAGTGGGGGCCGCTCCACTCCGTGCCGGGGGCAGAGTTGGTCAGACGGCGGAGGCCGTGCCCGTCCAGGCCGATGGTGAACAGATCGCTGCGATCGCCCAGGCGACGGACGAACACGACCATACCCCCGTCGGGGGCGACGTCGGGATCGCGGGCCCGAAGCCCGCGGGTGAGCCAGCGGACCCGCCCGCTCGCGAGCTCCACCGTCCTCAGGTCCGAGAAGTGCGAGAACGCGTGGAAGAGGTCGGGCTCGTCGTAGACGAGGGCGTGGCCATCCGGCGTCCAGGACAGGGAGGTGCCCCCGTTGCGGTCGGCGAGCCACCGGTCTCCGCTGCCGTCGGGACGCATCAGCCGGATGGCCGGGAAGCGGGTGAGGGTCTCGCTGGAATAGGCGATCCAGGCGCCGTCCGGGCTGAAGCGGGGCTCCGTCTGGCGGATTCCCCGCGTGGTCAGGGCACACGAAGGCGTGAGCCCGGTGGCCTGGATACGCTCCGCCTCGCGCTGGGCGCGGGACCTTTCCTCGGCCGACCACTCCTGCCAGTGAGCATGAAAGCTGGTGCCCGTGACCTGAATCGACGTGACGTCGTCGAGATAGGGGATCACGTGCCCCGCCTGAACCCGCGCCAGCTCGGGCAGGGTGCCGGGGCCCGACCGCGCCGTCATCTCCCGCAGGAAGGCCTCTCCGAAGAGGTAGGAGGCCTGGCCCTGGGGCCAGCGGTCCTGGGCGAGGACCGCCTGGTCCTCGCGGAGGAAGGCGCCCTCCAGGGCCGCCATTCGGAGCACCATGCGCGCGTCCGGGTTCCGGCCGCGCCCGAAGGCCGTCCCCTCGGTCTCTTCGTAAGTGGCCAGGCCCTCGATCATCCAGGTGGGGGCGAAAAGGTTGGGAAAAAGGTAAGGAGCGCGGCCAAACACCTTGCGTCCGGCGCGGACGATCCCCCGGCCCTCGTCCAGGTGGACGCTGTGGGCCAGCTCGTGGGTGAGCACGTAGCGGAGCCAGCCCGTGAAGTTGCCGAATTCGTCGCTCCCATCCGGGGAGGCGGCCCGGATGTTGACGAGCGGGTAAGGGAAGGGAGTGGAGTAGCCGTTGGGATCGTCGTCCACGTCGGCCAGCACGATGTGCAGATGACCCACGCGGTGGCGATAGCGGGCCTCGTGGCGCTCGAGGATCTCGGTGGCCAGGGCCACGGCCTGTCGGGCCATGGCCTCCAGTCCCTGGTGGTAGTGCACGGTCACCCGCGCGCCGGAGATGCTGCAAAAGCGGAGGTGGGGGGGGAAGGAGGCTCCCGCGGCAGGAGTGGCCAGGGCCAGGAGGGAGAGGAGGACGGCGAGCCTGGCCGTCCGCGCGGCGTGGTTCATGCCCGAGCGAGGGTAACACGGGCCCGCCGCTTGCGCGTGGGCCCGTGGCTGGTACCATCCCCCGTCACTCTCGCAGGAGGCTCCATGTCTTTCTCGCGCCGCGCGCTCCTCCGGGTCTCGGGAGCGGCCGCTCTTGGCTCCACTCTCCGCCCCCCCACCATGCTGGCCGGCGAGGACTTGCCTTTGCCCGATCCTCCGTTGCCCGCACCCCTCGCCACCCTCAAGCCCATGACCGCGGGTATCCCCCCCATCAGCCTCGAAGAGCACCGGGCCCGACTGGTCGGTGCCCAGCGGCTGATGGCGGAGATCGGATTGGACGCGATCGCGGTGGGACCGGGCACCAGCCTCACCTACTTCACGGGTGCGGAGTGGGGACTCTCCGAGCGCTTCCTGGGCTTCGTGCTGACGAGGGAAGGCGACCCCGCTTGGGTCACGCCCGCCTTCGAGAAGCAGCGGGCCCTCGAGCAGATCCGGGTGGGTACCGACGTACGGCCCTGGGAGGAGCACGAGTCACCCTACGACCTCGTGGCCTCGATCCTGCGCGACCGCAAGGTGGTCGGGGGCCGGCTGGGGATCGAGGAGACGCTGCCCTTCGTCTTCGCAGACGGGATCGCCAAGGCCGCTCCCACCTTGCGTTTGGAGGGCGCCACGACTGTCACCGCGGGCTGCCGCGTGATCAAGGACAGCCACGAGGTCGCGCTCATGCGCCGGGCCGGTCAGATCACCGTATGCGCCCACCGCGCGGTCTTCGCCTCTCTCAAGGAGGGGATGACCCAGTCCCAGGTCTCCGCCTTGTCGGCCGAGGCCCACCGCCGTCTGGGCGTTTCCGGGGGCTCGCTCGTTCTCTTTGGGGCTAACGCCGCCTACCCCCACGGAACAAAGATGCCCCGACCCCTAAAGACGGGGGACGTGGTCCTGATCGACGGCGGGGGGAGCTTCCTCGGGTACAAGAGCGACATCACTCGCACCGGCATCTTTGGCGCCCCCCCCACCCCGCGCCAGCGCGAGGTCTGGGAGCTCGTACGCAGGGCCCAGGAGGCGGCCTTCGGGGCTGCCCGTCCCGGCGTGGAATGTCAGGCGGTGGACGCGGCCGCCCGCAAGGTCATCACGGACGGCGGCTTCGGCCCCGCCTACAAGAGCTTCACCCATCGCCTGGGCCACGGCATCGGCATGGACGGCCACGAGTGGACCTACCTCGTGCGCGGCAACGCCACCAAGCTTCGGCCGGGAATGTGCTTCTCCAACGAGCCGGGGGTGTACCTCCCGGGGGAGATGGGAATCCGGCACGAGGATGTCATGACCGTCACCGAGGACGCGGTCGAGAACCTCACGAAGTGGTCGGGCAGTCCCGAGGACCCGGCGGTGATCTGATGCGCCTCCGACCGGCGAGGACGCGAGGGACGGCCTCCCCAGCCGGGGAACCCGCGTGAACGACCCACGCGAGGAGCTTCTGAACATCTACGACGCCGCGGGGGCGATCGTGGACGCGCGGCCACGGCGGGAAGCCAAGCGCTCGGGCCTCGCCGTGGGCGCGGTCAACGTCCTGCTCGTGAACGCGCTGGGCCAGACCCTGCTCCAGCGGCGGCCGCCCGACAGGGAGAACGGCGGGCGCTGGGACAAATCGGTGGGCGGCCACGTGAGCGCGGGCGAGACCTTCGACACCACCGCCGTGCGGGAGGCGGGGGAGGAGCTCTTCGAAGACGCCCACTCGCCTTTCGTGCGCCTGGTCGCGAGCGCGGAGGCCTTCCCGGAAGCGCTCGTCGGTGCCGACCTGACCCACACGGTCGTGTTTCGACAGTTCTCCTTCCAGCGCAACCTGCGGGACGTGCGGTACGCCCCCGAAGGGGGATTCCGAAACGTTCTCTACCACGTGGCGATCTATCTGGGCCGCACCGACATCCCCCTCTCGAGCTTCCATCCCCAGGCCTCGGAGGTGGAGGACCTACGCTACTTCCCCGCCGCGGAGGTGGACCAGATGCTGCTCAGCGGCGGCCTCGCCCCCAACATGGCCTTCCTCTGGCTCACCCACGCCGCCGACCTCTTGGCGCTCGTCCGCCCCTGACGCGGTAAAATGGAGGGATGGCGGCCACCACCTGGGGCGACGTGCGACGCGCGCTGGCTCTTCGTCCTCCGACGCGGGTCGTGGAGCCGGCAGCGTCTCGGGCGGCGGTGGCCCTGATCCTGAGGGAGGTGGCGAGAGACCTCGAACTGCTCTTCATCCGACGGGCCGAACACGACGGAGACCCTTGGTCGGGCCAGATGGGGTTCCCGGGCGGGCGCGCGGAGCCCGGCGAGGACCTAAGGTCCACCGCCGAGCGGGAGACGGCGGAAGAGATCGACTTGCGGCTGCCCGCTGACCAGTTCCTGGGCGAGCTCGACGAAGTCAGAGCCATGGCGCGCATGCGCCCCATGGACCTCACGATCAAGCCCTTCGTATTCGGGCTCCGTGAGCCGGGGGTAGCCCTTCGCCCGAGCCCGGAGGTGACGAGCCTTCACTGGATCCCCCTCGACGAGATCCGCGGGACTCGTTGGCGCGGCACCTTGGAGCTCGAGCAACAGGGCACGACACTCCACTTCCCGTGCCTGCGCTACGAGGGGCTCGTGATCTGGGGACTGACTTACAGGATGTTCACGAACTTCAACGAACTGCTGGAAGCCGCGGTCGGCGAAGCGCCCGCCTTGGCACCGGATCCACGCCCGGGCTAGAAAACGCGGTGCTAGCATAGGCCATGGTCCGGCTGGTGCGCGAACCCATCGATCTCGCCGCCCTCCAGTCGGCCGCTCCCGCCGACGGCGCGCTCTGCCTCTTCGTGGGCGTGGTGCGGAACGAGAACGGCGGCCGCCCGGTGCTGCGCCTGGAGTACGAGGCCTACGAGGAGATGGCCCTCCGCCTCATGGAGGAGATCGCGGCCGAGACCCGGCGGCGGTGGCCAGGGACGGACGTGCGGATCGTCCACCGGCTGGGCCACCTGGGCATCGGAGAGGCGAGTGTGGCCGTGGCCGCCACCTCGCCCCATCGAGGGGAGGCTTTCGCGGCCTGCCGGCACGCCATCGACACGCTTAAGAAGACCGTCCCCATCTGGAAGAAGGAGTTCTACGCGGACGGGGAGGTCTGGTTGGAAGGGCCCGTCCCGGCACCCCAGCCAGAGCCCTGAACTTCATTGGGGCCTTCCGCCCAGAAGCAGCTCTTCCGTCACGAAGAGGAGATGGAGGAGGGGCACCTCGTCCCCCTGCCACCCAGCGGGAAGCGGTGCGCCCTCCATTCATCGTGACGGTGTTGGTCAGGGTGCTATCTGGAACACGACTCCGCCCGCCAGCGGCCCCCCCGTGCTCG
>DATMQU010000144.1:0-3343 GCA_035566715.1 Vicinamibacteria bacterium | reverse complement strand
GCGGGGAAGTCGACGCTGGTGAAACTTCTCGTCGGCTTATACGCGCCAAAGACGGGAGAAATTCTTTACAACGGGATTCCGTCGCAGCGCGTGGACCTCGATCTACTGCGCGAAAAAATCGGGTTTGTTACGCAGGACACGCAGTTGTTTTCGGGATCGATTCGCGAAAATCTGCGCTTCGTACGGCCGGATGCAAGCGACGAGGAATGCCTGCAAGTACTGCATCAGGCCTCCGTCGAGAGCCTGCTCGCGCGCGCGGACAGGGGCCTCGACACCCTGATTGGTGAAGGCGGCGTGAAAGTGTCGGGGGGCGAGAAGCAGCGGCTCTCCATCGCCCGCGCCCTCCTGCGCCGGCCCCACCTGCTCCTCTTCGACGAGGCCACCTCCTCCCTCGACTCCCTGACCGAGGAGGAGATCAGCCGGACCATCCGGGAGGTGGCGCGTTCCCGGGACGTCATGACCCTGCTCATCGCCCACCGCCTCTCCACCATCCTGCACGCGGACCGGATCTTCGTGCTCGAGCGGGGGCGGATCGTGGAGTCGGGACGCCATTCGGAGCTGCTGGAGGAAAAGGGGCTCTACTACGCGATGTGGCGACAGCAGATCGGGGAGCGGAGGATCGCCGACTCCCCCGCCCGGCTAGTCAGCGCGGGCTGAGCGGCTCAGCGCGGGACCTTGGGGGCCCGCGGCCGACGCTCGGTTCTCCGCGTCTGCGACTCCCGGTAGCCGAGGAGGTCGGCCTCCGTCACCACGAACTCGGCCGGCAGCAGGTCCGCGTTGGCGGCCAGCTCGCGCTGAAGCTTGGAGAAGCAGATGTCGGGCGCGTCCTGGTAGCGGGCGCGGCGGGCGGCAAACGCGGTGTGGGGGATCAAGACCGTGAAGTCGCGCGACTCGTCTCCGCCCCCCACCCTCAAGGTGTACTGGCGGGCTTCGGCCGTGGACTGGAAGCCCAGGTATTGGACGGCCACGGGCTTGGTCACCGGACACCCTCGATCTCGGGCTCGTGGAGGGGCCGGGATAGCCCACGCGGCTCAGAAGGCATTTTAACACAACCCGAGCGTGCCGGCGCCCAACGCCTTGTTGGACCGCTTCGGTGCCTCCTGCGATCAGAAAGCCGTCACCCTGACCCGCACAGTGATTCGATCTCCGTTGCGCTCTATGAGCAACACACGAATCTCGCCGGGCTTACCGTGCAGCGCCTCGTAGATCCCACCCCAGGTCGCGTGTTTGGTCTCGAGTTCGCCCACGCGAATCAATTTATCCCCGGGCGAGACATTTTCGACGGTGGGCTTGCCGTTCTTGGTAGCAACCGTGGCCACAACGTACTCGCCCCCCTCCGCGCGCAGCGTGAGGCCAACCTGATCGAGGTCGTGAGAATCGGGATCGGTCTCCCTTAGCCAGTAGATCCTCTGGTTGGGATAGTCGATGGTCAGGCGAAACTGCTTGAGGACGTTTCCGCCCACCCAGCCAATGACAGGAAGCGCGTTCTTGCTTGAGTACCAATCGAAGAGATCGAGACCCCCCGGGAACTCCCCGCCCGGCCCCGGCGCGAGAACGCCGACGTCTCTCAGGCGCACGGGTCCCAAGGAGATTTCGGGTATCCGCAGCAGGGTGCCCGAGGCCTCGCCGCCGTCACCCGCCATCCTCATGTTGCTGGCGCCGACCGCGCCCAAGCCGCGCTCCCACTCGGGATGGGAGCGGAGCCAGTCTTTGGCCGTGCTCTGCCGGAACCAGGTGTAGGCGGAGCCGTTGTCGATGGTGACCGCGCAGGGCTTGCCCGCGATGGTGGCGTCGACGGCGACGAGGCCCGTCTGGCGATTGATGTGAAGCGGAACGGACACCCCCTCGGGCTTGTGGCTTGGGGAGCGGGCGAGGGTAAGGGTCCGGCTACCGTAATCGATGACGACCTGGAAGTTCTGCAGGACACCCGCCGGCAGCAGCGCTTCCACCTTGAGATCCGAGCCAATCGAGTAAGGCTCACCGGACCGGCTGATCACCTCCCCCGCGGGAACCTCCACGGACAATTCGCCGACCCGGAAGAGGAGCCGTTTGCTCTCGTCGAGGTGGAGCTCCTCCAGCAGAGACCGTGCGATTCCCATCGAGGCGCTGCCCATATCGACGGAGGCCAGGGCCTGGTGGACGGAGCCGTCGGGGCGGACGAAAGCCAGTCGCGCATAAATTCGATTGCCGTCCAGGACGAACCCGGTTGTGCCCGCGGAAGGGAAAGCCTGGGCAAGAGAAGAAGCCCCTGCAAACAAGGCGCACACGGCCAGGGCTAAGCGCTTCCCTGCGCGTGCTAGGTGCGTACAGAACGCGATGCCCTGCTCCCGCATCCCTTCCGAGGTGGCCAGGCGGGCGCCGCTAGAGAATGCCCCTACCCTGCGTGCATGGTGCCGATCGCGCACGATCCGGACCGCCATCGTCAGGGCATGCGCCTCAGGCCTGGGCGCAGGTGGCGGTCTTGTCGATCATCCTCATGACCTTGAAGTAGGGCACGAAGGTGTACTCGTTCTCGGGGATGGTCTCGCCGTTCTGCAGGCGCAGCGCGGTCTGGTACGAATCCACGATGCTCAAGACCGCGATCACGATCCCGGGGAGCAAGCAGGCGCAGGTTCCGATAAGGGCGGCCAGCAGGTTGAAGAGGAACTTGCGCTGCTGGCCGTTGGGAACGAGGTGCCCGAGGCCGACCAGGACAATGCTCAAGATGAGGGCCAGGATGGGATTGGCGTCTGGCTTACGGATGGTGTTGCCGTTGGACATGGGATTCACTCTCCTTGTTATTCGCCGCTCTGCTGGATGAGCTTGGCCACGAGGCCCGTCCAGCCGGTCTGGTGGCTGGCCCCCAGGCCCGCCCCGTCATCTCCCTGGAAGTACTCGGAGAAAAGGATGAGGTCCCGGAAATGGGGATCGGTCTGGAACTTCTCGGTGCCCCCGTAAAGGGGGCGGCGGCCCCGCGCGTCGCGCAGGAAGATGCGGGTGAGGCGCCGCGAGAGCTCCCCCGCCACCTCCCCGAGGTCGAGCTTGCGGCCGGAGCCGGTCGGGAACTCCACGGTGAAGGAGCGGCCCAGGAAATGGTGGAACTTCTGGAGGGACTCGATGAGGAGGAAGTTGACGGGAAACCAAACGGGGCCCCGCCAGTTCGAGTTCCCCCCGAAGAGGCCGGTCTGGGACTCGGCCGGCTCGTAGTCCACCCGGTGCTCCATTCCCTCCAGGTGCAGCACGTAGGGGTGGTCGCGGTGATAGCGGGAGAGGGAGCGAATCCCGTGGGGAGAGAGAAACTCGTTCTCGTCCAGAAGGTATCCGAGCACCCTCCGGAGGCGGTCGCGGTTCACCAAGGAGAGGA
>DATMQU010000143.1:0-2202 GCA_035566715.1 Vicinamibacteria bacterium | reverse complement strand
GGGAGCAGGGAGCGGCCCACGGTGGTGAAGCCCGGTTGCTCGAAGGGAAGGCCCAGGAGGGTGAGGAGGGTGGGCATCACGTCCACATGCCGCACGAGGTCCCTCACCCGCCGCTCCTCCCACCGCTCCTCCGCGTAGATGATCAGGGGAACGCGGACCGCCTCGTTGTAGAGAAAGCGAACATGATCCAGCCAGTCGTGGTTCCCCAGGCCCTCCCCGTGGTCCGCGGTGACGATCCAGACCGCGCGCTCGTTCAGATGCATGGCCCCCATGCGCTCGAACAGCCGGCCCAGCTCCTGGTCGACGAAAGCGATCTCGGTGTCGTACTGGGCGTAGCTCAGGGCCAGGGCGGCCGCCGTAGGGTAGGCCCCGGGCGTGACGCCGCGGCGCTCCACGGCCTCCCGCGCGAACTGCTCCGCGGCGGCCGCCGATCCGAAGAGGAGCCGGCTCGTGCCGTGCGTGGGGGCGCGGCGCGGAGGGTGCACGTCGAACAGGTGGACCCAAAGGAAGAAACGTTCATCGCGCTTCCTTTTCCCGAGCCAAGCCAGGGCCCGGTCGATCACGGCGTCCGCTTGCCGGTAACGCAGGTAGTCGCCGCTCCCCGCGTCAACGGTCTCGAAGCCCTGCGCGATCGAGTTCAGGAACCCGACGGCGGAGAATGCGCCCGTGGTGTATCCCGCCCCGGCCAGGGTCTCCGCCAAGGTGCGGAAACGCCGGTGGCTTGCCGAGCTGAAGCCTTCGTCGTTGAGCCTCACCCCGTGCTGGGGGGGATGAAGGCCGGTGAACAGCGAGGCGTGGCAGGCCGCCGTCATCGACGAAGAGGCAAAGGCGTTTTCGAAGAGAACGCCCTCCCGGGCCAACCGATCCAGGAAGGGCGAGGTCGGCCGCCCATAACCATAGGCGCCGAGGTGATCGGCGCGCAGGGTGTCGATGGTGACGAGGACGATCGCGCGCGGGGGCTCGGCCGCGGTCAGCGCGGCGGGGCCGCCAAGGAGAACCATCATCGCCACCGGGCCGCGCATCCTTGGAAAAGATAGCACGGGGCCACCCCGGCGGGGCGTCGCCCGCGGCCTCGCCGCCCAGGGATAGAATCCGGGCCGTCATGCACGTGTTCGGCGCGGGCACCGATCTCGAGACCCGCCTCTCGCGGCTCGTGCCCTGGGTCGCACTCCTCACCTGCCTCCTGTGGGCCCCCCTCGTCCTTCCCGACCGACACTCCTGGGATGACGCGGACCCGGAGGTTCTCAACAACGCGTATCGCCTCTCCCGCGGGGAGCCCCTCTATCACGGCGTGACCGCGCCACCCTGGGTGGTCAGCCCCTACACACCGCTTTACCACGCCCTCCTTGCCGCCGCCCTGCGCATCACCCCGCTCGGCTACCGACCCGCCCGCCTTCTCTCCCTCCTCGCCAGCCTGGCGCTGGCCGCGGCGCTGGCGCTGCTCGCCCACCGGTGGCGCGGCCGCGCCCGGGAGGGCCTTTGGGCCTCCTGCCTCCTCCTGATCCTCCCCGCCGTGCTCTACAACTTCGCCCGGCCGCACCCGCAAATGCTGGCCGTCGCCCTCTCCGTCTGGTCGTTCGCGCTCTTCGAGAGCCGCAACCGCGTCCTGGCCACCGTCCTCAGCCCGCTGCTCGCGGTGCTCGCGGTCTACACCAAGCAGACCCAGCTCGCCCTGCCCCTGGCCCTGGGCCTCTGGCTGCTCGCGAAGGACCGGCCGCGGCTCGTTGCGTACGTGGCCACCGTGGCCCTGCTCGGCTTGGCCCCCGTCCCCTGGCTCCAAGCCTGGACGGGCGGGGCTTTCCTCGACAGCGTCGTGGGCATGAACTTCCTTCCCTACCACGCCGGGCAGATCGCGCCCGTCCTGATCCACCACGCGGGGCCTTTCTTCGCTTTCCTGTGGCTCGCTCTGTCCCGCCTGGCCGCCCGCCTGCGCGCGGGCGCTTGGGAACCCATCGACTGCTATCTGCTGGTGGTGGTGCTCGTCACCGTTCCCTCTCTGGGCCGGGCCGGCGCCTCCGGGCAGTGGGTGGTCGAGCTCTTGATCGTGGGCGCCCTTTTTCTCCTCCGCACGGGCGGCCTTCTCTTCCCCCCCGGCCACCGGCGCCTCGCCATCGCCCAGCTCGCCTTCGTCCTGGCCTACGGGCCAGCCTTCGTCCTGCTCGAAGAGGGACCGTGGGATCGAGAGAGCATTCGGGCGGCCCC
>DATMQU010000142.1:0-3429 GCA_035566715.1 Vicinamibacteria bacterium | reverse complement strand
GACGAGGATCCCGCAGCCGGCGACAACACGGGTCGGTTCACGGTCCCGCGAATCGACTTCGCGCGATCCGTTCTGCGAGGGTGGCTGCTGCATCTGGACGGGTCGTCCTTCGTGACCTCGTTGTCGGTGGGTGGCACCTCCCTCCCGAGCGAGCCTCAGGGACCCGACGAGCCGCAGGCGGAGCCGCAAGAGACTCCGCCCGAGGATCCACCCGAGGAGGGGTAGGCGCGGGCGAACGACGGTCCTCTCGCCATCGAGAGTGATCGGTGGTCAGGGCCGGTGAGTCTTGTCTTCGATGGCGGCCTTACGGCGGGCGAGCATTCGATCCAGCATCGCGGCTGCGCCCGTTCCGGCGAAGGCGGCCACGGCCACGGTCGCCAGGCAAGTCAGTGTCGCGAGGCCGGGCCCACCCTGGCCGAGGACCAGGGCCACAGCGGTGAACGGCAGGCGATAGCCTCCGGCGATGCCGCCGGCCGCGCCGGCCGAACCGGCCAGGTCACCCGGCAAGCGGAGTCCCGGTGCGAACACCCGTCCGGCCAGATCACCCACGACCAGAAACGGCACGAACACGCCCCCACATCCCCCGGCCGCCGCGGCGGCCGTGGTGGCTACCGCGCGGAGCAGAGCCACCGCAAGCACGGTGGGCACCGCCGACTGGGTGTTCTCTACCCAGGCGATGGCCCCGCTGCCCGGGCCCACGGCGGCCGACGGGGCGGCGATCCTCGCGAGGATCACTGCCGAAGCTCCCAGGGCCAGGGCGCCGAGCGCGAGTCGGACGACGGGGTTGGCCTGCCATGCCTTCGCTCGATAGACCATCGCTCCCGTGATTGACGTGATCGAACCGGCGAGCGCCCCGATGAGCAACGCCGTGATCACCGCCTGCGGGAGTGTATGCGGCGGCTCCTTGGGCACGACGAGGCGGATCAGGTCGACGCCCAGAGAGATGTTCATGAACCACCCGACAAATCCACCCACGAGCGCCGCCGTCACCCGCTCGGCGCTGAGCGGGGCGTCGTTGCGTCGACCCAGCTCCAGAATGTACGCGGTGCCCACCATGGGGATTCCCATCAGTGCGGCCACGCCAGCCGCGCCGCCTCCCACGGCGGCCGGTCCGAGAAGCTGGCGCCACCATCGACCGCGGTCCCCGAGGGCCGCCCCGGTGGCCACCCCGAGATACGCCGCAGGCGCCTCGGTCCCCATCGGCGCGCCAAGACCGACCGTGGCAGCGATGGCCAGGACGCGAATCGGTGTCAGGCGCCACGGAAAGCGATCTTCCTCGCCCGCGAAGGCCACCATCTCGGCCGTGATATCCGAGCGGGCGACGCCAGGCGGAAACGTTCTCCACGGCTGCGCCCATCGGGCGCGCTCCGGGGACAGCGCCCCATTGGGTGAAGCCGTCCTGACGGCCGCGCTCAGACCGAAGCCGTACAGCACAAGTACCGAGAGCGCCAATCCCAGCAGCGGCACGACGACAAGAACCCAGGTGTTCTGGCTCGAAACCACCGCCAGCATGGCCTTGAGCGCCTCGGTGAACGCGATGACGAGGGCCGCCCCGGCGATCCCGCCTACGACTCCACCAAGCGCCGAGGTAGCCACCCTCGTCACCCGTGAGTCCGCCATCGGGGAAACCAGCTCTCTCATCCGTCTTCCCCGTCTTCAATTGCGGTGCCGGAGCGCGAGCTCTTCGGCTGACCCAAACTCAACGGGCGCGCGGCTGAACCGCTCTCGTCGGGCTCGGCGACGATGGTAAGCATGGTCGCCAAGATGTTCTGGTTCGGCGCTCTGACGGGAGGAGGGTGGCTCGCCGTTGTCTTCGCGGCTCGCCTTGCCCGAGGGGCTCCGTTCGCGACCTTCGTCGGCGTACTCGTGGGGATCTATTCGCTGCTCGCCGTGGCGCTCGCGCCGTGGTTCCGGCCCGTGCTGCCGCTCTTCGTGGCCCTTCACGTCACGGTCTATGTGAACTTTCTCGCGCTCTCGCGCCCGCGCATGCGGTCATTTCCTTACCGCGTCCTCGTGAGCTGGCCGTCGGCGTTCTTCACCGCGGGGACCTTGCTCGCCCTGCCGTGGGCGCTCGTGGCCGCGGTCGGGGTCCATCCCTGGGGCGCCTGGATCCCGTATCTCCTGGCGGCGATCGGGGTAGCGCAATCGCTGACGACGAAGCGCGAGACCATTGACCTCGTCGTTTCGGGGACCACGGGGGACGCCCCGGTCGCCCCCCTCGGGCCCCATCCCCGGGGCGAACACCGGGTCGCGCGGCCGCTCCGCATCGTGCAGATCTCCGATCCACACCTCGGTCCGTTCATGTCGGTGGCGCGGCTCCGCAAGATCGTCGAGCGCGCCGTGGAGGCGAGGCCGGACCTCGTCTTTCTCACCGGCGACTTTCTCACGATGGAGTCGCAGAGCGATCCCGATCTGCTGCTCGAGGCCCTCGCCCCGCTGAAGACGCTCCAAGGCAAGACCTTCGCCTGCCACGGCAACCACGACCTCGAGGCTCCGGCGGTCGTGTCCCGGGGGCTGGCGAGGAATGGCATCGAGCTGCTTGTCGACGACGCAAGGGACGTGATGACGGAGGCAGGACCGGTGCAGATCGTCGGGATGGAGTTCTCCTACCGGGATCGACGGGCCCGCCTCGAGCGCGCCTGCCTCGAGCATCCCCGCACGCCGGGTGCGCTGAGAATCGTCCTTCTCCACGACCCCGGAGCCTTTCGTCATCTACCCGCCGGTGAGGGCGACCTCGTGCTGTCCGGGCACACGCACGGTGGTCAGGTCGGCCTCGTGAGCCTCGGCCTGTCTTGGACCTTTCTCCGTCTCTTCGGCCTTCGCATCCCCGATCACGGCTTCTGGGCACGAGGAACGGACCGCATGTGGGTCCACCGCGGGACCGGACACTACGGATTTCCCCTTCGTATTGGCGTTCCTGGTGAGGAGAGCCTTCTCCGGATCCACGCCGTCAGCCTGGCCGAGCGCGTGTGAGACGGTTCCGTCCTTCGCCGGGCGCCTGTCCTTGCTACGGGTCGGCGCCCGTGCGCCTCGAGCGGCCTGCTCCCCCAGCTATCCGCGAAAGCTGAGGGCCCATTCACCGGGGCGTCGCCAATACTGCGGGGGGTGATCTGGGCGATCAGGGCGGATCGCATCGATCCCGCAAAAGCGTCCGAGAGGATGCTTCCTTTCCGCCTAAGTCGCGTAAATGACGCGAGCCATGTGTGGGCATCCTAGTTGCGTTAGCTCTTCCGGAGGGTGCGACAACACGATGGGCACGTGCGCCAGTCGCGTTAGCGGCATCCAACGTGGGAGCTGACATGACTCCATCTCCGCCCTTCACGCAGTGCATATGCACCGTCACCGCATGCTTTTTTGCAGTCGCATGCGGCGGCGGCTATGGGGGCACGGGCCCGCTCGGTATCGACAGCGGCGCACAGCTGATCGGAG
>DATMQU010000141.1:0-4801 GCA_035566715.1 Vicinamibacteria bacterium | reverse complement strand
TCGGGCCTCCCGAGTGTCGGCGCTTTGTCCATAGACCCCCCTCCGGGCCGGATCCCTCCGCCCGCCAGCGAGGCTACCGGACGGTCGTGTCAGGGCAGGTCCAAAGCGCGCTGGGTCGTCTAGAGACCTTCCGGGCTCGCTCCCACGCGATAGCGATCCCCCCTCGACGCGCAGGGATACGCTTTGACAGGGTTAGCGCGGTGGTGGCGTAACACACCTATAGGGGCGCCTGTAATACACGGCCGGTGGCTACGGAAGAACACTCCGGGTGCCCTGGGACCGCCTGGACGGTCACCCCCAGGAGAAAAGTGGTAGCAAAAACAGGGGCTAGCCTTGAAGCGTTCCGGAAGTTGTTGATGGAGTTGGTGCGCCCAGGCTGATTCGAACAGCCGACCTACGGTTTAGGAAACCGTTGCTCTATCCTGCTGAGCTATGGGCGCGCGGGCAACGCTCGGAGACCTGAGCGTACCATAAGGGATAGCCGGGTGCAGCTGACCCTAGTAGCGGATGAGGCTAAGCACTTTATGTCCCTGGAGTTTCTCGCGTCCATTGAGGAAGGTCAGTTCGACCAGGAATGCGTAAGCAGCGACGGCGCCGCCCAGCTTCTTCGTGAGGTCGCCTACCGCCCGGGCAGTTCCGCCAGTTGCAATCACATCGTCCACGATAAGCACGCGATCCCCAGCCGATACTGCATCCTCGTGGATCTCTAGGGAGTCCGTCCCGTACTCGAGGGCGTAGGTGGCCTTCACCGTCCGCGCCGGCAGCTTGCCCGGCTTCCGCACCGGCACAAAGC
Source organism: Vicinamibacteria bacterium (assembly GCA_035566715.1). Taxonomy (GTDB): domain Bacteria; phylum Acidobacteriota; class Vicinamibacteria; order Fen-336; family Fen-336; genus DATMML01. The sequence goes on along the minus strand of DATMQU010000141.1, from coordinate 4,008 downwards.
CCGCCCCCAACCGATTGGCGACCAGGCTGCCGAGGATGAAGCCCCGGCTCTCGACGGCCACGACCTTGTCCACACTCTCTGTCCCACAAAGGACAACGAAGAGGTCTACGGCGCGCCGGAATGTCACGGGGTCCTTCAGGAGGGTAGTGATGTCCTTAAAGACGATCCCCTTCTTGGGGAAATCGGGGACGTCGCGAATCGCTCTCTTCAAGAAATCAACCTCGGCCTGGAGGTCCATGCCAGCTCCTAGCGAATGTGAAAGCCCTGATCGCCGCGAGGAGCGATAGCCGCGCGCTCCAGCCCCTCGACAGAGGCGAAAGCCGGACCCTCCCGCAGCCGCGTCTCGAAGTCGCGAAGGGTCTCCTCGGAAGCCTCTGCTACTACTTCCACCGTCCCGTCCTCCCGGTTGCGGGCGTAGCCGGCCACTCCCAGCTCCTCCGCCTGCCGGAGGACAAAGTAGCGGTAGCCAACACCCTGCACCCGCCCCTGTACCCGGAACCGATACGCGGCCACGCCTCCTCCTCCCGGCGAGACTACCATAGCCGTGCGCCGTCCCGAGGCCCCTTCCCCACCCTGCTGATCGCGGCTAGGGTGGCCCTCGTGGCGCGCACACACTCTTCCGGCGCCAGAAGGATCTGTGTCCCCCGCACGCCAGGGGAGACTGAAATGGCGGAAAGCCCGAGCGCGCTCTCCTCAAGGTACACGGGATAGTCTTTCTCGCCACCGAGAGCGGTCACGCCCCCACGCACATAGCCCGTCAGGACCCGGACCTCCTTCAAAAGGACGAGACCGACACTCCGGTCGCCCATGACCAGGGCCAGAGCCTTCAAGTCCAGCTTGTGGCTGGGCGGGACCGGAGCCAAACAGACCCCCGGCGGTCTCCACGGGCCACCAGCGTTTTGAACACCTGGTTCAGCGGCTGGCCGAGGCTCGCGGCCACGATTTCCGCGGAGAAGTCTTCCGAGTCCTCGGTTGTACTTCGCGCAGTTCATACCGGATGCGGAGCCTGTCGAGTCCGCGCAGGGCGTTGGTCTTCACGGGCTCGATCCTAGCCGTGCACCGCAGCGGCTTCGCCCGCTCCGCCAGTGCGTGATTGCCGGGGCACGCTACTCTCAGACAAAGCCGGTAGTCAGCCGCGAACACTAGGCCAAGGTACCGCGAGCGCGACATGGGGCAGCGGTAAGCCAGTGTCACTGCCCTCGATCGGCCTCGTACGCCTTAAAACGAGCGTCTTTTCAGACGCTCGAGGCTGAACTTGGCAGTGTCCGCCACGGCCATGACAGCCATGACGCCCGCCTGGACGGGGTCCGTCACCACCAAGTCCGCGGCATCGGGCACGCCCCCGGCCATGTTCAGGCTGATCACGAGCAGGCCCTGGACTCGCACTTCCCGTACCGCCTGCTCGATCTCGCCACCCATCAGGGAGCCCGCCAGCACCAGGGCCCGCGCGCGGGGCAGCCGGGTCACGGCACGAACCGCTGCCGCCAGGGCCTGCTCGCCGACGAGCGGGATGGTATCCACGGAAATGTGCTCGCCGCGGATGTTGTGGCGGTCGGCCTCCGAAATGGCACCGATCGCGACCTGCCCAACCTGGGCCCCACCCCCCATGATGATGATGCGCTTGCCGTAAATCCTCTGGAACGTCTCCACCAGTTCCACGGACTGCACCACGGGCAAGCCACCCAGCTCTTCGGCCAGAGCGGCGGGACCGGAAGGCAGGTCGATCTCGAAGTAGATGAGGCTCTCGGTTGGGCTCCGCTCCACGATCTCCACCGAGGTGATGTCGCCCCGGTGGCGCGCGATCACACCCGAGAGTTGGTGGAGCACGCCCGGGCCGCTCTGGGCCTTAACCGCCACACCTATTGTCCGATCGGCCACTTCTCCCCCGTGCCGCTAAAACCGTCTCGCGCAACGAGTATACCCGCCCCGATCCCCCGCCACGCCCCGACTCATCCGTCATTTCGGTCCTGCTCGGGAGAGGACGGGGCTTGGCCGGAGCGTTGTCATTCGGAGGCCCTCAAGGAGAGTTCCTCTCGCTTCTTCCCTGGCCCCGAGCCCGCGTTACCGGGCCGCGTGAGGACCGGAGCCTTGCCGGGCGCGGCCCAGCACCAGGACCGCGTTGTTGCCTCCAAAGGCAAAGGAGTTCGAGAGGGCGGCCTCTGCCGCGGCCGGACGAGTCGTCGTGAGGTAGTCCAGGGCCGGCAGGTCGGGATCGACCTCCGTCAAGTTTGCGGTCGGTGGAAGCCGACCCTGCTCAAGGGCAAGCACCGTGGCCACCGCCTCCAGAGCGCCCGAGGCGCCCATGGCGTGCCCATGCACCGCCTTTGTGGAGCTCACGGGAAGATTGCGCGCGTGGCCGCCGAAGAGAGTGGCAATGGCTTCCGCCTCCAATTGATCGTTGACCCTGGTGCCCGTCCCGTGCGCGTTGATGTAACCAACCGCATCCGGCTTTAGTTGTGCGTCCTCGAGGGCCTCCGCCATGCACGACCTCACACCCTCGGCATCGGGATGGGTGACGTGCCCGGCATCGGCGTTGGCGGCGTAGCCAAGAACCTCGCCGAGCACCCGCACCCCCCGCCCTTCGGCGTGTGCGAGCGTCTCCAGGACGAGGAACGCCGCCCCCTCCCCGATCACGATTCCTTTGCGGTCGCGACCGAAGGGCCGACATGCCCGCGCGGGGTCATCCCCCGCGGGCGCCAGCACGCGCATTGCGTTCCAGGCCGCAAGCACGATCGGAGTGAGAGGCGCCTCGGCGCCGCCCGCCAGCATGACCTCCGCATCCCCGGCGCGCAGGAGTCGGAAGGCCTGACCGATGGCGTGGGTGGCGGCGGCGCACGCCACCGACAGCGTCAGATTGGGTCCACGCATCCCGAACTGGCTAGCGAGCAGCGCGCCGGGCGCGTTCGCCATTGCGGTCGGGATCACCGTCGGCCGTGGGCGTGCCCCGGGCGTCGTAAAGCACACCCGGTACGTCTCTTCCGTCTCCGCGATGGGGCCGAAGCCCGAGCCCACGAACACTCCGCCCCGGGACCGCTCCGATGGCGTCAGGCCCGACGCCCCAAGGGCCTGTGTCGCAGCCGCACAGGCGTACTGGGCAACCAGCGACGTGGTCGGCAGGACGCGCGCGGGCAGCCACGCTCCGGGTTCGAACCCGGAGACGGAGGCACCGATAGGGTCGTCGAGGCCGGGGACGGCAAGGCCTTGGAGTCGCTTGACCCCCGGACGGCCCGCGAACACCCGCTCCGAGAACGAGGTGACGTCGCTGCCGAGCGACGAGACTTGGCCAAGGCCGGTCACGACTACCCGTTGACCTGCCATCACGGAACCCGTCCCCGTTTAGCAGGCAGGAGCGGCCGTGTTCTGCAACGCCTCGATGCCGTCGCAGACCGCCCGCACGGTCCGGAACTCGCCCACCTTATCGTCCGGAACCGAGACTTTAAACTCCTCCTCGATCTCGAAAATCAGGTCGAGAGCGTCCAGAGAGTCCAGCTCCAAGTCTTCCTGCAGTCGCGAATCCTCTCCCACCGTCTCCAGGGGGAGACTCCGGAAGCGGGCGATGATGCGACGCACGCGGTCGAAGGTCTCGGCACGCACAGAAGGATTATCACCCGCGGGTCGAGCCCTTGTCACCCAGGCTGACCGCGGGTTGAACCCGGCGCCCTCCCTTCCTCGGTCCCCCGCCGGCTGCTCTGGCGTCCGCCATCCTGTGGCTCGCCGATGCGTCAAGGTCGAGGCGATAGATCTGCTTGAGCTTTTCGATCGTACGCAAGCTTTCCTCTTGGAAAGGCCGCTTCCCCTCGAAAGCGTGGAGAACGATGCCCTCCAAGAGGTCCCCCAGGGTGATGTCATGGAGTTCCGCCAGCGCCTTCAAGACCTTGAGGATCCGCTTCTCCATCCGGACCCCCGTCTGCACGCGGTGAACCACAAGCGCGCCCCTCCCCGAACTCGATCGCTGGGGCCTCGCACCCGTCCTTCTCATGCGATCACCCTGAAACCTCCGGCCTTCAC
>DATMQU010000140.1:0-4877 GCA_035566715.1 Vicinamibacteria bacterium | reverse complement strand
ACTACCGGCGGGACGGGGCCTTCGCGGAGATGGTCGCGGTCCCGTCGCACATCGCCTACCACCTGCCCCCGGGCATCACCTTTGAGCAAGCGGCCATGGTCGAGCCCTTGGCGATCGCGGCGCACGCCCGCCGACTCACGGCGCTGCAGGCGGGGGACACCGCCCTCGTGATGGGCACGGGTCTCATCGGTCTGATGACGGTCCAGGTGATCCGGCAGACCCCGGGGGTGCACATCGTGGCCGCGGATGTCGAGGAGGATCGGCTGGCCTTGGCCCGCGAGTTGGGCGCCCAAGAGGTCATCAACTCCCGGGCCGCCGACGTGGTGGCCGGGGTCCGGGCCTTGACGGGGGGGCGGGGAGCGGACGTGGCCTTCGAGGCGGCCGGGATCGAGGCCACCGTGCGGGGGGCCATCTTGGCCGTGCGGAAGGGCGGCACCGTGACCCTCATCGGAAACCTGGCCCCGGATGTGTCCTTCCCCCTGCAGGCGGTGGTGACCCGGCAGATCCACGTGCAGGGCTCCTGCGCCTCCAGCGGCGAGTATCCGGAGTGCCTGGAACTGATCGCGTCGGGAAAAGTGAACGTCGACCGCTTCATCTCCGCGGCCGCGTCCCTCGAGGAGGGGCCGCAGTGGTTCGGTCGGCTCCGCCGGAAGGAACGGGGCCTGCTCAAGGTCCTCCTCAAGCCAAACCAGCCATCGGGCCCGGGGGGCCAGCGGTGAACAAGAATCCTTTCGACCTCTCGGGAAAAGTCGCAATCGTTACCGGGGCCAGCCGCGGGCTGGGCAAGGGCATGGCGCGGGCCCTGGCCTGGGCGGGCGCGGACCTCGTGGTCACCGCGCGGAAGAAGGAAGACACGGAGGGGACGGTCAAGGAACTATCGGGCCTGGGCGGGCGCGTCCTCGGCCTTCCCCTCGACGTCCGCGAGGAGGCGAGCATCCATCGCCTGGCCGCGGAGGCGCAGGCCGTCTGCGGTCACATCGACATCCTGGTCAACAACGCGGGCGGCAACATACGCAAGCCCGCCCTGGACGTCACCTGGGAGGACTGGAATCAGGTGCTGGACACGAACCTGCGCGGGACCTTCTTCGTCGCGCAAGCCGTGGCGCGGCACATGATCCCGCGGCGCCGGGGGCGCGTCATCAACATCGGGTCCGTGACCTCGGTCTTCGGCTATGCGGGGATCGCCCCTTACTGTGCGAGCCGCGGGGGTGTGAAGCAGCTCACCATGAGCCTGGCCGACGAGTGGGGCGGGTTCGGCATTACCGTGAACTGCCTGGCCCCGGGCTGGTTCCGGACCGCGCAGACGGAGGCTCTCTACCAGAACCCCCGCTGGGTTGAATACATCCGTGACCGTATCCCGCTCCGTCGACCCGGCCAACCGGACGACCTCGAGGGGGCGGTGGTGTTCCTGGCCTCGGACGCCAGCGCCTACGTCACCGGGCAGACCCTGCTCGTGGACGGCGGGATCTCGACGGGCGCGACCCGGGCCACCGCGGAGTGAGGTGCCTCGGGTGTCTCTCCGAGGAAGCGACCTCCCCATGAGAGTCGACTCCCGGCCCCCTCCCAGCCCGCTGGATCGCGCCCGCCGCAAGGCCTACCTCCGGCTACTGCCCTTCTGCTTCGTTTCCTACCTCGTCGCCTACGTGGACCGGTCCAACGTGGCCATCGCCAAGCTGACCATGAGCCGCGACCTGCCCGGCTTCGACAACGCGGTCGTGGGCTTCGGCGCCGGCGTCTTCTTCATCGGCTACTTCCTGCTCGAGATTCCCGGCACCCTGATCGTGGAGAAATGGAGCGCCCGCAAATGGATCAGCCGCATCATGATCACTTGGGGGATCACGGCCGCCCTCACCGCCGCCGTCAAGACCCCCTCCCAGTTCTACCTCGTGCGCTTCCTGCTTGGGCTGGCGGAGGCGGGCTTCTTCCCCGGAGTCATCGTCTACCTCACCCACTGGTTCCCGAGCCGCGACCGCGCCCGCGCCCTGGCCTACTTCTTCGTGGCCACCCCCATCGCCCAGGCCGTGAGCCCCAAGCTCTCCAACGTGCTCCTGCGCATCGGCACGGACGAGGTGGTGGGGGGAGTGGTCGTGCACCACCCGGCTTGGCTCGGCCTCGTCGGATGGCAATGGATCTACGTCGCCTGGGGAATCCCCGCGGTGCTTCTAGGAATCGTGGCCTTGTTCGCCCTCACCGACTGGCCCCAGCAGGCCCGCTGGCTGAGCGGCGAGGAACGGGAGGCGCTCCTGGCCGAGCTCGCGCGTGAGAAAGCAGAAGGACGGGCCCGCCCCCACATGGGCGTCGGGGAAGCCCTCCGCCATCCGAAGGTGCTCCTGCTGGCCACGGTGTACTTCCTGGCCGTAACGGGCAGCTACGGGATCGAGTTCTTCATGCCCAGCATCCTCCAGCGCTGGTACGCCCTCGACTTCGGCACCCTCACTTGGCTGGTGGTCCTGCCCCCCCTGCTCGCCCTGGGCAGCCAGCTCTTCGTCGGCTGGAGCTCCGACCGCACGCGCGAGCGACGCCTCCACGCGGCGGTGCCCATGGGCTGCTCCGCGCTAGGTCTGCTGCTGGTCACGCAGAGCCGGGGCCACCTCGCCTTGACCGTCCTCTGCTTCATGGTGGCATTCGCGGGCTTCAAGGCCTACCTGCCCCCATTCTGGTCCTTGCCCAGCCTCTTCCTCAGCGAGGCGGCGGCGGCGGGCAGCATCGGACTCATCAACTCCCTCGGGAACCTGGGCGGCTTCATGGGGCCCTACGTCCTGGGCACAGTGGAGTCGCTGACGGGATCCTTCGAGGGGGGGCTGCTCTTCCTGGGCGCTTCCATGAGCCTGGGCACCGTCACCGTCCTCCGGCTTGGGCTGGGGAAGCGAGAGCACCCTCCCTTGGCGGGTGGCGCCTCCGCTCCTTGAAGGTCTGGCCCCGCCCCGCCCGCCACCGGTAGCACCAAACAAGGACCTCTTGCCCTCGGGGCCGCCGGCAGCCGGGGGCGCAAGGCTCAGTACTTCACGTAGACCGTTTTCGTCTCCGTGTAGAACTGCATGGCGGCGGGACCCTGCTCACGCGGTCCGCAGCTGGAGTCCTTCAGGCCTCCGAAGGGGATCTGGTATTCAATGCCCGCGGAAGGCAGGTTGACCATGATCACGCCCGCTTCCGCGCTCTGGACATACTCCAGCGCACGCGAGAGGTCCCGCGTGCAGATGGAGGCGGAGAGGCCGAACCTGACCTCGTTGGCCACCCGCACCGCGGCCGGGAAATCCTCGACCTCGAGCACGGTGAGGAGCGGGCCGAACACCTCTTCCTGGGCCAGGCGGGCGGTAGGCGACACCCCGGTCACGATGGCGGGCCGGATGAAGTGACCATGCGCCAGTGCGCCTTCGGTGAGCCGCTCCCCGCCGTAGATGACCCGCCCGCCCTCCGCGCGCCCGACCTCCACGTAGCGCAGGGTCGTCTCCAACTGGTGCGCGTCGATGGCGGGCCCCAGGTGGGTGGCGGGGTCGCGGGGGTCGCCGATCTTGAGCGACCGCGTCCGCTCCACCAGCCGCTCCAGAAAGGCCCCCGCCACCGGCTTTTCCACGATGGCCCGGCTCGTCGCCGTGCACCGCTGCCCGGCGGAAAAGAAGGCGGCGTTGAGCACGCATTCCACCGCATTGTCCAGATCCGCGTCGCGGAGGACGATGGTGGGGTTCTTGCCTCCCATTTCGAGCTGGACGCGGGCCAGCCGCTGCGCCGCCACCTGGGCAATGCCCCGGCCCGTCTCGTCCGAGCCCGTGAAGGAGATGGCCCGCACCTGGGGGTGGGCGACGAGGGGCTTGCCCACCCCCGTCCCCGAGCCGCTGACGAAGTTGAGGACGCCGGGGGGCAGCCCGGTGGCCTGGAGGATCTCCACCAGCCGGAGCGAGGTCAGGGGGGCCTGGGAGGCGGGCTTGAAGACCACGGTATTGCCGCAGACGAGGGCGGGGGCGATCTTCCAGGCCGGTATCGCGATGGGAAAGTTCCAGGGGGCGATGAGCGCGGTGACGCCCACCGGCTGGCGGAGCGTGTACATGAAGATCCGTTCGCGCTCGGAGGGGACCACCTCCCCCCGCAGGCGCGCTCCCTCCCCTCCGAAGTACTCGAGGATGCGCACCGCCCTCGTCACCTCGCCTTTCGCTTCCCCGATGGTCTTGCCTTCCTCTCGGCTCAAGAGGTCGGCGACCTCTTCCAGGCGCTCCTCGAGGCGGCTGGCCGCCTTCAGCAGGTGCCGCCCGCGGAGCGGCGCGGGCCGGGCCGCCCAGGCGGGGAAGGCCCGCGCCGCCGCCCCCACCGCATCCTCGACGTCGCCGGCATCAGAGTCTTGAAGCCGACCCACGACGTCGCGGGTGTCGGCGGGGTTGGTGTCGGGGAAGGTTCGGCCGCTGCGGGCTGGCCGCCACTCGCCGTCGACCAGGTTCAGGAAAGTCTCTTCCATAGGCTCCTCCCCCCAATGAGGGGCTCCCGTATGGTGCCGTCGGCCCGGCCCCGGAAGCAATTCTGGCCCCCCCGCCCGGCTACCGGCATCGTGGGGGAGCCTATAATCGCGTCGGCCCTCCGGGGAACATGATCCGCATCGATCGCCCGCGCAAACCGTCGGAGCTCCTGCCCAACGTCGAGCGGCTGTTCGCGCTTTCCGCGGAAAAGATCCGCTCCCTCGAGAAGACCTGGGATCCCGCGGCGGGGGCGCCCGTCTTCACGGTGGAGGGGCGCTATCGGGCGCGGGGCTGGACGGAGTGGACGCAAGGCTTCCAGTTCGGCTCCGCGCTCCTTCAATTCGACGCCACCGGGGAGCGGGAGTTCCTGGAGCTGGGCCGGGTCCGAACCGTGGAGCGGATGACGCCCCACCTCACGCATATGGGAGTGCA
>DATMQU010000139.1:0-2659 GCA_035566715.1 Vicinamibacteria bacterium | reverse complement strand
TACGTGCGCACGAACCAGGGAGTGGACTTCAAGAAGTCGATCGATCCCCTGGAGGCCCTGGCCAAGGACTACCCCAACGAGCGGCTGATCCAAGTGATCCTGGGGCAGCTCTACGCGGGCGACAACAAGGGCGCCAAGGCGCTGGCCGCCTTCGAAAAGTGCCAGAAGATCGGACCCAAGACGGCCCGGGTCGAGGCCTTCCTGGCCGGGGATGACCTCCTCAAGGGCCGCTACGTAAAGGCCCGCACCACATACGAGTCGGTTGAGAAGAGCCTGCCCAAGGGCTCGGTGCCCTTCGCGATCCGCTTCGGGGTGACGTTCAGCCATTTGTACGAGGGCAACGTCGACGCGGCCCTCGATTCGCTCCGCACCTACCTGGCCGAGTACAAGGGAGGCGGGCTCGATCAGCAGTTCCCCGAGGTCTTCATCTGGAACGCCATGGCCCGCATCAACCTGGAGAACGATCGGCTCGACGAGGCCATGAAGGACTACGAGAAGGGCTACGAGAGCGTGCCCGGAAGCAAGCTGCCCGAGGACCAGAAGCAGACGTGGCTGGGCCGGCTGCGCCACGGGAAGGCCCGCGTGCTGGCCAGGATGGGCAAACATCAGGAAGCGTGGGCGGAAGCGGAGGCGGTCAAGAGCATGATCGAGGCGGGCGGAGAGCCGGCGAAGCAGTACTGGCCCGCCTACCACTACCTGGCTGGCTACGTGAAGCTCCAGGCGGGCGAGTACGCCCAGGCGGTCGAGCACCTGAAGCAGGCGGAGCCGGAGAACCCCTTCCACACCTTGCTGTTGGCCCGCGCCTACGAGAAGCTGGGGCAGAAGGAAGACGCGAAGAAGGCGTACCAGAAGATCGTCGAATCCGAATGGGTGGGAATCGAGCGACCTCTGTCCTACCCCGAGGCCAAGAAGAAGCTTCAGTCCCTCTCGTAGCCCAGTGAGTCCGGGGGCGGCTCCGGCCGCCCCCTTCGGGAGGGTCGTACCGGACGCCGGGCAAGCCGATTGACGCGCTTAAGCGGCTCTGTGATGCTTCGGCGCGCGATGGGAGACGAGACCCCCGCACCGACGCCCGCGGAAGCCGAGCGCGCCCTGGCGGTGGTGTCCCTCGCCGTGCTCCTGGCGGCGGGGACATGGTTCTCGGGGACGGCCGCCATCCCCGCCCTCCGCCGGGAATGGGGCCTGGGGGAGGCGGCCAGCGCCTGGCTGACCGTCTCCGTCCAGATCGGCTTCATCACCGGCACCCTGCTCTACGCGATCTTCAACGTCGCCGACGTGTTCAATGCGCGCCGGGTGTTCCTCGCCTCGTCCCTGCTGGGCGCGGCCTGCAACGCCGGCTTCGCCTGGCTCGCCCATGGCCTTCCTGCCGCCCTCGTCTTCCGCTTCCTGACCGGGCTGACCCTGGCCGGGGTCTACCCGGTGGGGATGAAGATCGTGGCGACCTGGTTTCGTTCCGGGCTCGGCTGGCGGCTCGGGGTGATGGTGGGCGCGCTCACGCTGGGAACCGCCACCCCCTACCTGATCCAGGCCCTGGGCGGGAGCGCGGGGTGGCGGTGGCTCACGTCCCTGGGATCGGCTTCGGCGGTGGCGGGCGGCGTCCTGATCACGGCCGCGGTGGGCGACGGGCCGTACCTGCCGACCCGCGCTCGCTTCGACCCCAGGGTCCTGTTTCGCGTCTTCGCCCACCGCCCCTTCCGCTACACCGCCCTCGGCTACTTCGGCCACATGTGGGAGCTGTATGCCCTCTGGTCGCTCCTGGGCTTTTACTTGGCGGGCAGCTTCGCGGCGCACGGGCCCCGCTGGATGCACGCGATCCCCCTCGTGGCCTTCGCCACCGTGGCCATGGGGACGGTGGGCTGTGTGGTCGGGGGCTGGGTCTCGCGGCGGGTGGGCGAGCGCAACGTGGCCCTCGCCTCCCTCCTCGCGAGCGGGACGATGTGCGCCCTGTCCGGGTTCGCCTACGGGCTGCCGCCGGTCGGGCTCCTCGTCTTCCTGCTCGCCTGGGGCTTCTTCGTGGTCTCCGACTCTCCCCAGTTCTCGGCCCTGGCCGCCCGCCACTGCCCGCCCGAGTACACGGGCACGGCCCTCACCGTCCAGAACGGGCTCGGCTTCGCGGTGACGGTGGTCTCCATCCAGCTCCTGCCCTTTGTGGCCGGCCTGGTCGGGTGGCGCTGGGCCTTCGCCTTCCTCACCGCGGGCCCGGCCCTGGGCGCCTTCTTCATGTGGCAGTTAGCACCCAGCCCGCCCCGCGCCTGAGCGGCCTCGGGGCCCAAAGGTGGGTCAGGGCCGGCGGTCGCTTCGGCAGGCTCGCTCCGGGGGGGGTGGCGTCGAGCCGCCTCCCAAGGACCGCTGGGCGCTCGGCGACCTCAGACGTTGATGGTTCGCATCCCCGCCTCCGGGTAGCGGAGGCCGGCGGTCGCTCCCTTCGGGGCGAGCGCGTCGATGCGCGCCAGTTCGGGGGCGGTGAGCACGACCCGGAGGGCCCCCAGGTTCTCCTCGAGATGGGCGCGGGTGGTGGTGCCGGGAATGGGCACAATGTCCTGGCCCCGGGCGAGAACCCAGGCCAGGGCCAGCTGCCCGGGAGTGACACCCTTTCCCCGGGCCAGCTCCCGGACGTGGTCCACGAGCTTGAGGTTTCTCTGGAAGTTCTCCCCCTGAAAGC
>DATMQU010000138.1:0-9147 GCA_035566715.1 Vicinamibacteria bacterium | reverse complement strand
TCCTCCTTACTTATGTCTCCGAATTGCCGCGAGCGCGGCCGAAGTGTCGTGTTGGGGTTGTGCTAAGATTTTGGATCCAAGACCCAACCGTGACTCCCGGTGTCTTGGACCGGGAAAGAGCCCGGCGGGGGGGCGACGGGAGTATCCCGACCGCGGCGTTAAATGGAGGTCGAACATGGCCATACGCATAGGTGACGAAGCACCCGATTTCACGGCCGAAACCACCGAGGGAAAAATACGATTCCACGAATGGATCGGGGACAAGTGGGTCGTCTTGTTCTCGCATCCGAAGGATTTCACTCCCGTCTGCACCACCGAGCTTGGATACATGGCCGGCCTAAAGCCTGATTTCGACAAGCGCAACGTCAAGATCATCGGACTCAGCGTGGATCCTGTGAGCGACCACAAGGCGTGGGCCAAGGACATCCAGGAGACTCAGGGCCATGCCGTCAACTACCCCATGATCGGCGACGCCGACCTGACCGTCGCGAAGCTCTACGACATGATTCATCCAAACGCGACCGGCGGGAAGCGAACCGCGGCGGAGAATGCAACGATCCGTTCCGTGTTCCTAATCGGGCCCGACAAGAAGGTCAAGGCGATGCTCGTCTATCCGATGAGCACCGGGCGCAACTTTGATGAGGTGCTGCGTCTGGTCGACTCGGTTCAGTTGACCGCAAAGCACGCGGTGGCGACACCGGTGAACTGGAAGCCGGGTCAGGACGTCATCATTCCTACATCGGTTTCCGACGAGGACGCCAAGAAGAAGTACCCGCAAGGCTTCAAGACGTTGAAGCCCTATCTGCGGGTGGTATCCCAACCCAAATAGGCCGTCGTCAAGGGGGCCGGAACGGGGGCGCCGATAAGGCGCCCCCGTTGTCACCCCAAGGCCGTCCAATCTCGGAGTCGCCATCGTCGACGGACCGTCCAGGCGTCATCGCCCGCGCTCAGGAGTCTTGCAGGGCCATCCGGTAGTCGGCGAGAAGGATCTGTTGGGGGTCGAGGCTGGCCGAGCTCGAGTAGCAGCTAATCCAGGCCTCACCCTCTGGGTCGCGCATCACGAGCACGTAGCCATCGGGCTGGCGATCTCCAAAGCGCCAAACCCAATAGCCGCACTCGTGGACCTGGGCCGTTCTTATGAAGGTAAGATCCTCGGTGGTCATGGCCTTGGCCTCGGTCTTGGCCCTGAGATACCGGACAAGCTCCTCGACAGTCACAGGACACGACTCCGGGGAGTCGTCCTTCAAATGGGGGATGGGCAGCTCGCGGACAGGAACAGTCTGGGCCATGATTCCTCCTCGGACTCGGCGTCATCAAGGTGCCGTTCACGCTTCCCGCGGCGGCCGCCAAACGTCGGCGGGGGTCTCGACGCTCCACGTGCTTAACTTCCGGCCCTCCTGGCCGTAGCGCCCGTCATGTGGGCGAGTCAGGATGCCACGCTACCACGGGCCGACGCCGAGTCAGGTCCAATTGCCTTGGCAGCCTCTGCTGTGTCGGCAACTCGGCTGCCGGGGGTCGCGTTCGGTGAAGCGCTCCAATGTTCTGTAGCAGGCTAGACGAAGACCCTGTCAGGAAAGGTCCGGTCCGCTATCCACCGTGGGGGTCCCGGGTGAAGGCGGCCAAGGGCTGGCTGCCGCGGTGGCTGTAGACTGGTCTCGGAGCAGGGCTGGGTTCGGTTGTCGGGGGCCGGAGGGTTGGCATGGCAAATGACTCCGATGGGGCCAGCGTTGTCGGTGAGGAGTCACTCCTCTCCGGTCGAGTCGTGGGAAAGAATCTTCTGGTCGTCGGCCGTTTCGAGGGCAGCATCGAGCTCAGCGGTGAGCTGCGAATCGGCCCGCGGGGTTATGCCCGAGCCGAGGTTCGATCGAGCCGGGTGGATGTCGAAGGGACATTCGAGGGAGAGATACGTGCCGGGATCCTGGTTCTCCGGGAGACGGCCCGGGCCAAGGGTCTCTTCCGAGTGGAACGCCTCCGGATGCATGACGGGGCGGTCCTGAACGGCACGGTGAATCCCCCGGCGGCCCCGGAAGCGGCTCCCGTAGGAAAGATGCCTATCCTCGCCGCGGAGACCGAGGAGGAGGGCGACCTGGAGCGTTGGGAGGGAGAGGGAGGGCCCTCCTAGCGCTGATCCTCTTCAGAGTTAACCGCGGCGGTTTCCGACCCCCTGAACCTGGGCCGCTCCTTTTAGAGTGTTAAGCGCGACCGACATCGAGGCCCCCAACAGCCCCAAAGCCTTACTGGTCAATCGGTTAGATCAGTGATCTATCTCACCACAAAGTGCTGGCGGGAGGAGTCATTGTAAAGGGGAGGAGAAGTCTATCCAAAAAAAGGGATAGGCTTCTCGTTGGGGCTGTGCTCGCTCATGCCGGAGTGTAAGTTCTTCTCGCCGAGCATGATCAGCCATTGGGGGAGTCTCTCCCGCCTTCGCGGCGAGGGGGGCAAGGGGGCGTTGTTGGGGAATCCTCTCCCTCCGGGCCGAACTCGGCCTCCTCGTGAGGCATCGAGGCCTCGCCTGCCCCCGCTTGTAAGGGTCGCTCTCCTCGCGGCCGTTTACTTCATCGCGGCAAAGCTAGGGCTCAAGCTGGCATTCCTCCATGTGAGCGCCACCCCTGTTTGGCCGCCGACCGGCATCGCACTGGCGGCTCTCCTCGTTTTGGGCCTTCGTGTCTGGCCCGGGATCCTGGCCGGCGCCTTTCTCGCGAACGTGACCACTGCGGGCTCAGCCATCACCTGCTTGGGCATCGCGACGGGGAACACGCTCGAGGGGGTCATGGGTGCCTGGCTCGTCTGCCGACTAGCTAGGGGACAGCGAGCTTTCGAGAGACCACAGGACGTGTTCAAGTTCGCCGCTTTGGCGGGCATCGTGAGCACAACCGTGAGCGCCACCTTTGGGGTCACGAGCTTGTCCCTGGGGGGATATGCGGCTTGGGCCAACTACTGGTCCATATGGCTGACATGGTGGCTGGGGGACATGGGGGGCGCGCTCGTCGTAGCACCCCTGCTGCTGCTCTGGGGCACGACGGCGCGTCCGCGCTGGGATCGTCGGCGGATCCTCGAGGCAACTTTGTTGCTGGCCTCCTTGGTCCTCGTCGGCCTCGTGATCTTCGACGGCCTCCTCTCCGGGTTGAGGAACTACCCCCTCCCATTCATCACGCTCCCGCTGCTCCTGTGGGCGGCGTTCCGCTTCGAACAGCGCGAGGCAGCCACCGCCACAGCTGTGCTCTCGGGGCTCGCGATCTGGGGCGCCCTCCACGGCTACGGTCCCTTCGTGAGGGCGTCTCCCAACGAGACGCTCCTCCTCTTGCAGGCCTTCATGGGCGTCATGGGAGTCACAACCCTGGCCGTCGCCGCCGGTGTCTCGGAGCGGAGGCGGGCGGAGAGGGATCTCGTCCAGGCGGCGGCCATCGTCCGCTCTTCCGACGAAGCCATCCTCGGCAAGACGTTGGACGGGACCATTGTCAGCTGGAACCGGGGGGCAGAGGCGCTCTATGGGTACACGGCAGCAGAAGTGCAGGGGCGGCCGATTTCAATCCTCGTTCCCCCGGACCGGCACAATGAAATCACTGACATCCTCGAGAAGATCCGGAGTGGGAAGAGGATCGAGCACTACGAGACCGTTCGCATCCGGAGAGACGGCGGCCGCCTATCCGTGTCCCTTGCTGTCTCTCCCATCCTGGACCCTGACGGTCGGATCATCGGCGCCTCCGCCATCGCCCACGACATAACAGAGAAGCAGCGAGCTGACCGGCGCCTGGCCACGCAGTTCGCGATCACGCGGCTTTTGACGGAGGCCCCGACCGTGCGCGCCGCGGCCCCGCGGCTCCTGCAGACCCTCTGCGAGGGCCTCGAGTGGGATCTCGGCGAGTTGTGGCGGGTTGACGCCGACGCCCACGCGCTGCGGCCGGAGGCCCGGTGGCCCGCCTCTGTGGTCGGGGCAACGGGCAAAGACGCAGCGAGGTCCGACGAGGCCATCGCTCGCGGAGAAGACCTCCCCGGCCAGGTCTGGGAGTCGGGACGGTACGTCTGGCTGGATGCGACGGCGGGAACCCTCGGCCGAACCAGGGCCGCCGCGGCCGGCTTCCAGGCCGCCCTCGCCTGCCCTTTGCGGGTTGACAAGGAAATGGTCGGAGTCTTGGCGCTGTACAGCCGAGAGTCCCGTGCCCTTCGGCAAGAGATCATCGACATCGTGAGCGACATCAGTAGCCGCATCGGTCAGTTCATGGAGCGCGAGCGGACGCTGGAGGGACTGTGGCGCCTCCAGAAGGCGGTGGAGACCGTCAAGGTGGGAGTCACCATCACCGACGCCGCCGGCCGAATCCTGTACACAAACCCGGCCGAGGCCGCCATGCACGGGTATGGGCCCCAGGAGCTCATCGGGAAGCACGTGAGGAGCTTCATGCCGCCGCAGTGGCGGCCGGCATCCGGTCAGCCCGCGGAAATGGGGAGCTGGAGGCGCGAGACGGTCAACGTGCGCCGGGACGGGACTATCTTCCCCGTGCAGCTCATCTCGGACGCCGTCCTTGGACCTGACGGGCGCACCATCGCAATCGTGACCTGCAGCGAGGAGATCACGGAGCGGAAGCGAGCGGAGGAGGCTCTTCGTTCGTCAGAAGAGCGATACCGCCTGCTCTTCGAGAGGAATCTCGCCGGCGTCTATCGGGCGACGCTCGATGGTCGCCTGCTCGAGTGCAACGAGGCTTTCGCCCGCATCCTGGGCTACTCCTCGCGCGATGAGGTCCTGGCTCATTCGGCGTGGGACCTCTTCTTCAACCGGGAGGATCGCGAAGCCTTCGTGGCCCGACTCAAGGAGAAGGGGTCCCTCACGAACTTCGAGGTGCGCATCCGCCGTAGGGACGGCACCAGCTTGTGGGCGCTCGAGAACGAGACGCTCATTCCCGGGAAAGACGGAGCGGACCTCGTCGAGGGGACCATCATCGACATCACCGAACGCAAGGTGGCTGAGGAGAAGATTGAGTTCCACGCCTACCATGACCCATTGACGGGCCTCCCCAACCGGATGTTCCTCAAGGACCGTCTGCACCTGGCTCTCGCCCAAGCCCGCCGAAGCGGCCGCGGCTTCGCGGTCCTTTGGCTGGACCTGGACCATTTCAAGGAAATCAACGACACCCTCGGCCACGGAGTGGGTGACCGCATTCTGCAGGACGTGGCCGCGCGGCTGAGAGACTGTGTGCGCGAGGAGGACGCCGTGGCACGCCTCGGGGGAGACGAGTTTCTCCTCCTTCTGGTGAGCGTACGGCAAAAAGACGAAGCGGCCCTCGTAGCGAAGAAGATCCTGAGCCGTGTCGGCGAGCCCTTCCGGGTGGACGGTCATGAGTTGCACGTCACCACGAGCGCCGGGATCGCCCTCTTTCCCCAGGACGGTGAAGACGCCGGGACGCTTCTAAAGAATGCCGACGGAGCCATGTATCAAGCCAAGGAGCACGGGCGGAACAGCTTCCAGATCTGCGATCAAGCCGCGCAGCGACACACTCTGGAGCGCCTGGATCTTAACAACCGCCTGCGCATTGGCCTCGAACACGAGGAGATGGCGCTCTTCTACCAGCCCCAGGTGGAGCTCACAACGGGCCGAATTGTGGGGGCGGAGGCGCTCCTGCGCTGGCTCCACCCCGAGAGGGGGCTTCTGCTTCCCGCGGAGTTTCTGCCTCTGGCCGAAGAGATGGGCCTGATCGTCCCCCTCGGTGAGTGGGTACTCAGAAAGGCCTGCGGCGACGCCAGAGGGTGGGCCGATCGGGGGCTCCCGCCCGTCCGGATCTCCGTCAACGTCTCCGTGCGACAGTTCCAGCAGTCCCGTCTCAGGAAGACCCTCGAGGAGGTCCTCGAGGAGACGGGCCTGTCCCGCCGCCGCCTGGAGCTGGAGGTCAGCGAGAATGCGGCCAGGCAGAATCTCGACGTGACGGTTCCTGTGCTTCGCGAGCTCGTGGGCCTCGGGATCGGAATCAGCATCGACGATTTTGGCGCCTGGCATTCCCTGCCCGGCTACCTCAAGGGGCTCCCTATCCGACGCTTGAAGATCGACCGACCTCTGGTCACCAGCCTCGGACGGGAGGAGCCCCGCGAGACGGGGGTCGTCCGGCGGATCATCGAGATGGCCCACAATCTTGGCCACCGCGTGGTCGCCGAAGGTGTCGAGACCCAATTTCAACTGGATGTCCTCCGGGGGCTGGAGTGCGACGAGATTCAGGGCTGGGTCTTCAGCGAGCCCCTCCCCGAGGCGGCGTTCGGAAGACTGCTTGGCGCCTCGAACCCGCTCTACTGGACAGAATGAAGACCGATCGTGATGGTGATCGGAATGCGTTCCGTCCGGGGGCGACCCTGGGTGATCGTCCGCACGGGCGCGCACGCCCGGCTGCTTTTGTGACCCCTCGCACAGCAGGACATCCGCAGGGGGCCGTAGGTTGGATAGGCGTACAGATGGGGGCGCCTCGGCGCCCTCACTCCTGCCCCTAGCGAACCGGGGAACGCAACCCCTGGGGACGCGGAGTTGGGAGCCTCCTTCAGATCGGAGGTGACCCGGCCAAGCAAGTCAGAGAAACGCCTGAGGCCCATGGGCCCGGGCCGCGAAGGGAGGTGCCGCGTGAAGCGACGGCCTTCTTCGTCGAAGCGTCGGCGGGGCGACTTCTCGCCTCCGACGGGCGCTGAACTGGGGGGCGTGACGTGCGAGTGCGAGAGCATGCGCCTCCTGACCAAGTTCCTGCCGGCGGTGCTCTGGTCCACGGATACCGGCCTCCGCATTACTTCCTCGCGCGGGGCGGGGCTCGAGCCGGCGGGCCTGCGGCCTTGCCAAGCCGTGGGGAGGACTCTCTACGAGTACTTCGACACGGCGGACGCCGCCTTCCCGCCCATCGCCGCCCACCTTCGGGCGCTCGGGGGCGAGAGCGTGGACTTTGCCTTCAATTGGCAGGGGCGGGCGTTCCAGACCCACGTCGAGCCCTTTCTCGGTCCATCCCACGAGCTGAGGGGTGCCGTCGGTGTGGCCGTCGATATCACGGAGCGCACGTGCGCCGAGGAGAAGCTCCTTCACGTGGCCCGTCACGACGCCCTCACCGGCCTTCCCAATCGGCCGTTTCTGTTGGAGCGCCTCCAGCATGCGCTCGCCGGCCTCCAGCGTGGGCGGCAGCCCTTCGCCCTGTTGCTGCTCAGGCTCGACCGTTTCCGCGCCATCAATGACAGCCTTGGCCACGCCACCGGCGACTGGATCTTGTCCGCCATTGCCCGCCGTCTGGAGTCCGCCGTTCGGCCGCCGGACGTGGTCGCACGTTTCGGGGGAGACGGGTTCGCGGTCCTGATGGACCCCGTGGAGAGTGGCCAGGACGCGGCGATCCAGGGACGGCGGATTCAGGAGGCTCTGGCGGAGCCCTTCGTCTTCGGTGGCCGTGAGTTGGTGACGACGGCCAGCATGGGGATTGCCTTGGCCTCGAAGGCCCACCTCCGGCCGGAGGACATCCTCCGTGACGCCGACACTGCGCTTCGTCGAGCAAGGGCCCTGGGACGCGCTCGTTTCGAGATCTTCGACGACGCCATGCACGAGCGGGAAGTTGCCTTGCTGGAGACAGAGATGGAGCTACGCCGCGCCCTGGAGCGGCGGGAATTCCGGCTTCACTATCAGCCTATCGTAGCCTTGGGGGACGGGCACATCGCGGGGTTCGAGGGCCTTGTGCGGTGGCGGCACCCCGAGCGCGGCCTGCTGCTACCCGCGGATTTCCTCTCCGTGGCAGAGGAGACGGGGCTCATCCTGCCCATCGACCGCTGGGTCCTCGAGGAGGGCTGCCGGCAAACGCAGGCCTGGAGCACGGAGCGAAGCGGGGAGCGCCCGCTCGAGGTCAGCATCAACTTGTCCGGGAAGGACTTGTTGCAGCGCGATCTGGTGGGCCAGGTCCAAGCAGCGCTGCGCACCACTGGAATGGAGCCTCGCCTCTTGCGCCTCGAGATCACGGAGGGTGTACTTCTCGAGGACGCGGCCTCCGCCGGCGCCATCCTCTCTCGGATCCGGGACCTGGCGGTCGAGGTCAGCATCGATGACTTCGGCACCGGCTACTCGTCCCTGAGCCACCTCCACAACCTCCCCGTCAACCACCTAAAGATCGACCGCTGCTTCGTGAGTGAGATGGATCGCCGCCCCCAGAAGCGCGAGATCGTGCGCACCATCGTAACGCTCGCGCACCGACTGGGGATGGATGTCGTGGCCGAGGGCGTTGAGACACAGGATCAACTGGGACGATTGCAGACCATGGGTTGTGACTATGCGCAGGGCTACCTTTTCTCCGGCCCCGTGGACGCCGAGGCGGCCCGCCGCTTGCTCGAAGCCGACGCGCCCATTCAGCCTCGGAAGGGACGGGGCTCACGGCCTGCCTCGATCCAAAGAGAGGATGACGTCCACGAGGTCTGATTGAGAAATCCGAGTGGCGAGGGTGATGCAGGGCCTTGCGACGGCGCGGGCTGCGGGGCGAGCCTTGGGCGCCTAAGGCCTCGCAACGAAACAACTTGCGGCGTGGGCGACCGTTCCCAGAACGCCCCGGGGGAGGACAGTGCCTGAGGATGGCTACTCTCGCGTTTGTGGCGCATAATCGCTATTTCTAGCGAGGACTTGCTGGCCTTGGAGCCAACGGCTATCGCGAACTGGGGTGTGAGAGGTGGCAGAGGGCGACGGGGACTACGGCGGATCCGGGCCTAAGCCCCTCTCGCTGCTACAGCGTGAGCCTCGCCTCCCGACCGCATTCGGGCGTTACGAGGTTCTCGGCCTCGTGGGCGAGGGCTCCATGGGTCGGGTGTACCGGGCATTCGATCCCATGGCGAAGCGTGTCGTCGCCATTAAGACGCTCAAGACCGAGTACCTGAGCAGCACCCGGGGCGAAGAGTACGCCAAGCGCTTCCGCAGGGAGGCCCAGGCCGCGGGAAACTTGGCTCATCCTTACATCACCACCGTTTTCGACGTCGGAGACGACTTCTTCGTGATGGAACTCCTCGAAGGCGTCACCCTTCAGAGGCTGCTGCAGCAGAAGGGTCGGCTCGAGCTAGCCGAGGTTCTGCGCATCTTGGGCCCGGTCGCCGAAGGCCTCGATTACGCCCACAGCAAGGGTACGATCCACCGGGACATCAAACCCTCAAACATCATGATCCTTCCGGACG
>DATMQU010000137.1:0-3640 GCA_035566715.1 Vicinamibacteria bacterium | reverse complement strand
CCCGCCCGGGCCGGTTGCGCGAGCAGAGGCCCGGTGCGCCCTCTTGATGAAGGCTGAGCCCTAAGTGGCGATTTGCACCTACAAGTTCCGGGCGCGCCCGACGCCGCGGCAGCAGCGCCGCCTGGCCCGGGAGTTCGGGGCCGCACGCTGGGTGTATAACCGGGGCCTCGAGACGATCTCACGGGCCTGGCGCGAGAAGGGGGAGCGGGTCACCTGCGTTGATTTCTCGCGCCAAGTCACCAAGCTGAAGCAGGCCGAGGTGCCCTGGCTCAGGGAAGTCTCGAGCTACGTGGTCAACCAGTCGGTTCGGGATCTGGAAAAGGCCTATAAGGCCTTCTACGCCAAGCGGGCCCGCCACCCACGCTTCAAGAAGAAGCATGGGAAGCAGGCGGTCCGTTATCAGCTCGACCCGCGACTCAAGAACTCCTACGTCGCGGGGTCGCTCCTGGTCCTGCCCGGCCTCGGGCCCCTGAAGCTTGTCTGGTCACGAGTACCCCCCGGGCGACCGAAAATGGTGACTGTAAAGCGCGACGCGGCGGGACGCTATTTCGTGTTTATGGCTATGGATAGGGAGACGTTACCCCTCCCCACCTCTGATCGTGTCGTCGGTTTGGATGCGGGGCTCTCGGCGGCCGTCACCTTTGACGACGGTACCAAGATCGCGCCGCCCCGATATTTGGAAAGGAGGCTGAAACAGCTCAAAAGGCGGAGTCGGGCGCTCTCCCGTGCCAAGAAGGGTTCGCGGAGGCGGGCCCGCGCACGGTGGAAGCTGGCCCGAGAGCACGCCCGGGTTCGGGACTGCCGGCGGGAGTGGCTGCACCAGCTATCCTCGAAGGTGATTCACGAAAACCAAGTGGTTTCCGTCGAGGATCTGAACGTATCGGGAATGCTGCGTAACCGTCGCCTGTCCAGGGCTCTAGCAGACGGGGCGCTCGCGGAGCTGCAGCGGCAGCTCGAATACAAAGCGCTGTGGTATGGGCGGAGCTTCGTGCGGGTAAGTAGGTGGTTCCCAAGCACGAAGCGCTGCTCTGCCTGCGGCTTTGTCCTGGAGAAGCTGCCACTATCCGCGAGGAGGTGGACGTGCCCCGAGTGCGGGGTTGAGCATGACCGCGACGTGAATGCGGCCATCAACATCCGGCAGGAGGGGCTGAGGATTTTGGAACTACCGCGAGGTCCGCGGGAAGTAAGGCGCGTGGAGGGCGTAAACCCCCTGCCGCGGCGGCGCGTGCCGCTTGCGTCGGGGCGCTCTAAGAAGCGCGAATCGCACGAGTCCGAGGCCCGGGCTAAACGCTAAACCCGGGCCGAGACTCAGAGGACGCGAAGACCGACATCCAAACCTTGACAAGGCGGGACGCGTCGTTACACTAAGCGCTGCGTCTCCGATGCCCCTAGCCGAAGTCATCCCTAATTTGAGGAGCCCAGCAATGATCAGAAGTAACTTCCTCGCCCTTTTGGCTATCGGCCTGCTCGGGGCCGGCGTTGCCTGCGGGGGCGGTGAGTCCCCCAAGTCGGAAGCCTCGGCCTCGGCCCCGGCCGCGGCTACGACGGGAGCCGTCTCCACGGCTGCTTCCGGGGGAAGCACGGGAACGGCCTCCTTCTCCGGCAAGGTCGCGTACGAGGGGTCGGTTCCTCCCGTGGAGAGGGTCAAGCTGAACGCGGATCCGAAATGCGCGGCCATGCACAAGGAGGGTCTGGAGAGGTGGCAGTTGCGGGTGAAGGACGGCGGCCTGGCGGACGTGCTCGTTTACGTGAAGAGCGGTCTCCACGGCACCTACCCCTCTTCCACCGACCCCGTCCTCCTCGATCAGAAGGGCTGCGACTATTGGCCACACATGGTGGTGAAGATGGTGGGCCAGCCCCTGGTGATCCGGAACAGCGACGACACCCTGCACAACATCCACCCCCGCCCGCAGGTCAACCCCGAGTTCAACATCGGACAGCCCCACCAGGGCATGGAATCCAAGAAGACCATGGACAAGCCGGAGATCATGATCCCCGTGGGCTGCGACGTGCATCCCTGGATGCGCGCCTTCATCTCCGTCTTCGACCACCCCTTCTTCACCGTTACCAAGGAGGACGGCAGCTTCGAGATCAAGGGCCTTCCCGCGGGGGAGTACGAGGTCGAGGCCTACCACGGCAAGCTGAAGACCCAGGACCTGAAGCTCACGGTCAAGGACGGCGAGGCCGCCAAGCTGAACTTCTCGTTCAAAGGCTGAGTCCCCAGGGCCAACGGGCCGCCCCCCGGGAGCCCTGACTCCAGGAGCGCCACTCTTGAGCATGCAGCCGGTCGCGGTCAATCCGTGGCGCCACCGGTGGTCCCTGCTGACCCTCTGCGCCACCCTGGCCCTGATTTTCATCGGCGGCCTCGTGACCAGCACCGGGTCCGGCCTCGCCGTGCCCGACTGGCCGCTCTCCTACGGGATGCTGATGCCTCCCATGGTGGGGGGTGTCTTCTACGAGCACGGCCACCGCATGGCCGCGGCCACCGTGGGCCTCTTGACCCTGGTCCTCGCCATCTGGACGACGGCGGACGAGCGGCGGAAAGGCGTCCGCGGGCTGGCCTGGGCCGCCCTGGGGGCGGTGGTGGCCCAGGGGCTGCTCGGGGGCTTGACCGTCCTCTATCTCCTTCCCCCCGTTGTCTCCGTGCTCCACGCCTGCCTGGCCCAGACGTTCTTCTGTCTCATCGTCGCCCTCGCCTACTCCACCTCGCGGGAATGGCGCACGGCCGGGGTCACGACCGACGAGGTCGGCCTGCGGGGGGCGGCGCTTCTGGCTGCGGTCGTGGTCTACCTCCAGCTCATCCTGGGCGCGGTCCTCCGCCACACGGGCGCCGGCCTCGCCATCCCCGACTTCCCGCTCGCCTTCGGCCGCCTCTGGCCCGCTTTCGACCGCCCCGGAGTCGCGGTGCACTTCGCTCACCGCCTGGGCGCCCTGATGGTGCTGGGCGCGGTCTCATGGCTCCTCGGGCGGAGCTGGCGCGCGGCGGATCCTCGCTTCCAGCGCCCCGCCGGGCTGGCCTTGGTCCTCGTGATCACCCAGATCGGCCTGGGCGCGTCCACCGTGCTTTCGGGGAAGGCGGTTCTGCCCACCACCGCCCACGTCGCGGTGGGGGCGGCCCTGCTCGGCACGGTCTCCTTCACGGCCCTAAGGGCGTTCCGCCTGCTTCAACCTCCCCGCGAGGCCCGCGCGGTCCGGCTGGCGGCGGCCCTCGGTGACCCCGCGTGAGTAGCCCCGCCCTCGCCGCCAGCCGGGCATCGGTCGCCGATTTCCTGGAGCTAACGAAGCCCCGGATCACACTTCTTGTGGTCTTTACGGGGCTGGTTGGCTTCGTGATGGCCTCGCCCGGCCCCGTCTCGGGGGCGGCGCTCACCCCCGCCCTCCTGGGGATCGCGCTCGTGGCGGCGGGCGCGAGCGCTCTCAACATGCTCCTAGAGCGGGATACGGACGCCCTCATGCAGCGGACCCGCTCGCGCCCCTTGCCCGCGGGCCGCCTGCGCCCGGCGGAAGCCTTGCTCTTCGGCCTGGTCCTGAGCGGGCTGGGGCTGGGGACGCTGGCCTGGCTCTCGGGGGGTGTCGGTGCCGCGGTGGCCCTCGCTACTTGGGCGAGCTACCTTTTCCTTTACACGCCGCTGAAGCGGCG
>DATMQU010000136.1:0-2340 GCA_035566715.1 Vicinamibacteria bacterium | reverse complement strand
CTCCAGCATGAGACAGGCCGAGAGGTGGTCGAGAGCGGCCTTGCTCGCGCAGTAGGCGGCCATGCCCGCGATCGGGTTTCGTCCCGCCAGCGACGAGATCATGAATACGTGTCCGCCGCGCTGCACCAAGTGGGGGAGCGCGGCCCGGGTGAGGCGGAAGACGGCGGTGAGATTGGTGGCCAGGATCCGATCCCAGTCGGCGTCCGAGGTGTCGAGGATCGTCGAGGAGGCCCCCACCCCCGCGTTGTTGACCAGGATCTGGAGGCCGCCATGGGCGGTCACCGCCGCCGCCACCGCCCCCGTGCACACGGCCGGTTCCCGCAGGTCTCCCGCGTGGGCCAGGGCCTGCCCGCCCGTACTCCGGATCTCCGCGGCCAGGGCTTCAAGATCGCGGGCGGTACGGGACACGGCAGTGACCCGTGCCCCGGCGCGGGCCAGGGCGAGGGCGATCGCGCGGCCGATGCCGCGCCCCGCTCCCGTCACCAGGGCGGAGGCGCCGCGGATGTCCACGCGCGGAGTATAGGGAACCCCGCGCGCCTTGGGCAAGCTTGAATCCCGCCCGCGGAGAACCTAATATTCTGCGGGAGGAGAGCGAGGCATCGCGGACGCCGGTTCGCGCGGGCCGCTCTCCCCGGTCCCACCCGCCCGGCCCGGCGCATGGAATACAAGGACTACTACAAGATCCTGGGCGTGCCCAAGACGGCCACGGAGAAGGAGATCAAGGCCGCCTACCGAAAGCTCGCCCGCAAGTACCATCCGGACGTGAACCCCGGCAACCCCAAGGCGGAGGCTCGCTTCAAGGATATCAACGAGGCGAACGAGGTGCTCTCCGACAAGGCCAAACGCCGCCGCTACGACCAGCTGGGGAGCGACTGGGCTTCCTTCCCCCCCGGAGGGGAGGCGTGGCCGGGAGGGCGGGTGCGGGTCGACATGAGCGGCGGTCTCGGCGAGCAGGACCTGGGGGGCTTCTCGGACTTCTTCCGCACGTTCTTCGGAGGCGGGGGAGCGGGGAGCGGCTTCGAAGAGGCCTTCGCGAGGCCGCGCGCGGACCTCGAGCACACGGTGGAGCTGAGCCTGCGGGACGTGCTGAAGGGCACCACCCGGACGGTGGACGTGGGCGGGGGCAGCGGCCACCGCCGCGTGGAGGTCAAGATTCCTCCCGGGGTGAAGGAGGGCTCGCGCGTGAGGGTGGCCGGCGAGGGAGGGGGGGAGCCGGGAGGGCCGCGGGGCGACCTCTATCTGCGCGTGCACATCACGCCCGACCCGAAGTTCGAGCGGAAGGGTGAGGACCTCCAGACCACGGTCACGGTGCCCGTCACCACCGCCGTGCTCGGGGGCGAGGTCGAGGTCCCCACCCTCGAGGGACCGGTGGGGATCAAGGTCCCTCCCGGAACCGCCCCCGGACAGACGTTCCGGCTGCGCGGTCACGGCCTGCCGCGTCTGGAGGCGGGCGGGGGGCGGGGCGACTTGCTCGCCACCCTGGGCGTGGCCCTTCCGAAGAAGCTGAACTCCCGCGCCCGGGAGCTCTTCGAGGAGCTGCGGCGGCTGGGACACTAGGCGCGCCGGCCGGCGCCGCCTTGACCGGCTGCGGGGGTCGGAGCTATAGTTCCTGCATCGGAGGAGGACAATTCATGAAAGGCAAGCTGGTCGCGGTCCTGACCGCGGCGGTGGCGTTAGCCGGTTTGAGCGGGGCGGCACAGGCGCAGGGCAAGAAAGCCGACCGTCCCAAGGTGGCGGTCATGGACTTCGACTACGGCACCGTCAACAACTGGTGGGGGCAGTACGACATCGGCAAGGGCATGGCCGATCAGGTCGTGGACTCCCTCGTGAACGACGGCACCTTCCGCGTCATCGAGCGGAAGAAGTTGGACACGGTGCTGGCGGAGCAGGACTTTGCGCATAGCGACCGCGCCGATCCCAGCGCGGCCAAGCTCGCCAAGGTCGGGAAGGTGCTGGGCGTGCGCTACATCATCGCCGGCTCCATCACCAAGTTCGGGGGCGAGGAGAAGCATTACGGGGGCGGCGGTTTCGGGGGGGGCAAGATCGGCGGCCTCGGCCTCAAGAAGGCCAAGACCTACGTGACCCTGACCGCGCGCATGATCGACGCCACCACGGGCGAGGTGCTGATCTCCGCCAAGGGCGAGGGCCTCTCGACCAAGGGCGGCGGCCTGGCCCTGGGCGGGGCCGGCGGCGGCGGAGGGGCGGGATTCGCCATGGGCACGAGCAACTACAAGGACAGCGCCATCGGGGAGGCCCAGGAGCAGGCCACCCAGAAGCTCGTAGCCGAGCTCGTGGCCCGGAAGGATCGGCTGGAGCAGTAGCTCTTCCACGCCGAGAGGG
>DATMQU010000135.1:0-3109 GCA_035566715.1 Vicinamibacteria bacterium | reverse complement strand
CCAGGGAACCGGGTAGGCGAGGATGACCGCGAGGCACAGCGCGAGCACGTCGGTCCCGCTGCAGCCGAGGGTGACAGCGACCGGCACCGGTGGGCGGCCGGCGTAGTAATCCGCGGCCTGCTCCTGGAGCCGCGTGAGGGGGAGGACGAGCCGCTCCTCTGCCCATGGGCTGCGCAGCAGTGCGAACAGCCCAAGGCTCCAGGCCAGCGCGGTCAGCAGGAACACCATCGCTCGAGGCGGTTCCGCGCGCACGGAAAGATTCTAGTCCAAGCCGCCCGGACTGTGCATCCGGCCTTCCCCTTCTCCTGAACCGAGCCTGCGGAGCCCGGGCACTTGACGGTAAGCTCTGGGGCTATGTCGGGAGAGCCACGGGAGAAGGCCCGAGAGCTGTCGGACGCCAGGGGGGCCGCCCTCGCCTTCGCGGTGGCCCTGGCGGCAACGCTGGTCATGGCCGCGCCGGTGGTGATTGCGCCTTCCGAGCGCCTTTTCGGGAGCAGCCAGACCTTCGGGCGAGAGGACCCGAACCGCGATCCCTTCATTGTCATGGAGCAGTTCCGGACCGGGCAAGTCCCCGGCCCCTACTTGCAGCCGCTCACCGACCTCGCGGGCCGCGTCCTAGCCCGCCCCCTGGGCCCGGTCGCGGCCTACAACCTCCTGGTCCTCTCGTCGTTTCCCCTCGCGGCCGTCGCCGCCTACCTGTTGGCGCGTTACGTCCTCGGCTCTCATCTGGGGGCCATGGTGGCCGGTCTGGCCTATGCGTTCCTCGCCTTCCACGTGGCCCACGCCACCGGCCACCCGCACGTGGCTCAGACGCAGTGGCTGCCGCTCTACTTCCTCGCCTTGTGGCAGTGCTTCGACCGCCCGGATCGCCATCGTGCCTTGTTTCTGCTTGCCTCCGCCGCGGCCGTCGTGCTCTCGAACTTCTACGGGGGGCTCATCGCCGCCGTCCTAAGCCCGGTGGCGCTTGTCGCGTACGGGGTCGTCTCGCCGCGCGGGCCGGGCGAGGGCCGGCGGCGACGCCTGGCGCTCACGGGCCTGACACTCGTGGCGGCGGCCGCGGCCGGCCTCCTCCTCATCCACCTCGTGGCCCCCGCGGTGCTGCTTCGTCCGGGAGCCTTCGCCTTCCCCCGCTCCGACCTCTTCCTCTACAGTGCGAGATGGTGGAGCTATCTCATCCCCGCGGTGGACCACCCCCTGGCCGGGTCCCGGGTGCGGGAGTTCTGGGCCGAGCGGGGCCTTGAGGACGCGCTCCTTGAGCAGCAGGTGGGCGTGGGCTGGGCGCTCCTCGTCCTGGGCGCCGTGCCCCTATGGCTTTGGCTGCGCGGGGACCGGACCTCGCTTGCGGCCCGTGGCGCCCCTGTCCTGGCGACCGTCGCCGTGGCCGCCCTCCTCTGCTCGCTCTCTCCCGAGCGGAGGATCGGGTTGTTCACGTTCGTACGCCCCGCCGCGTTGGTGTACGCGGTGGCACCGATGTTCCGGGCCTATGCGCGGTTCGGCCTGGTAGTCGGCCTCATGACGGCGCTGCTGGCGGGAGGGGGCGCGGCCTGTCTGTGGCGCTGGCCCAGCTCCGTCGGCCGGTGCGCGGCCGTGCTCCTCCTGGGCCTGGCCGCCCTGGAGTATGCGCCCTTCCCGCCCTGGCGATGGCGCGACGTGCTCCCCACCCACGCCCACCGCTGGCTGGCGGGCCAGCCGGGCCCGCTGCGCGTGTTGGACTGCATGCCTCCCTCCCGGGCGTCCGACGTCTTCGCCCTCCGGTTCTTCCCCCACGAGATCTCGCTCCTCGGCGGGAGCTTCATCGCCCGGGCGGGTCGGAATGAATCCGTCGCGGCGACGAGCTTCGACGACTGCGGGGAGCCGGAGCTTGGACGCAAGCTCGCGGCTCTGGGCTACACCCACGTCGTCGTACGGCAGGACAGCGCGGCCGAAAGATGGATGGCGGGCAAGCCGACGCCCGAGGGGCTCACACGCGGCCCGGAGTTCGAGGACGGCGGGATTCTCGTGGTGGCGGCTGAGCAGCCGCGCGCATACGTGAGCGGCCTGGCCGGCTTCTACCCTCGCGAATACCTGGGCGAGGCCACGTGGCGCTGGATGGGGCAGAGCGGGTCGTTGAAGGTGGTCAATGCCACGGACGCGCCCGCCACGACCGTGCTGAAGCTGGACCTTCAGGCATTTCCTGGTAAGCGACACGTGGAGTGGCTCCTCGACGGGCGCCGTCTCAGCGAGGTAGAGGTAGCGGCCGACTGGGGACGGTACGTCGTCCCCCTCGGTCCGGTCGCCCCGGGGGAGACTACCCTCAGCCTCGCGTGCCAGGGGCCGGCCGTGGTCGCGAACGACGTTCGCGGCAACGGCGACCCCCGCGCCCTCTGCCTCGCTGTGGGAAGCTGGAGGGTGGAGAAAGCTGCGCTTGTCCGATAGAGCCATGGAC
The DNA here is from genome assembly GCA_035566715.1 of Vicinamibacteria bacterium. Taxonomy (GTDB): domain Bacteria; phylum Acidobacteriota; class Vicinamibacteria; order Fen-336; family Fen-336; genus DATMML01. The sequence goes on along the minus strand of DATMQU010000135.1, from coordinate 684 downwards.
AAGCCTCTCGTATGTGGCACGCAGATTGCTCCTTTGAGGGCCGGGGAACACGGACCACCGTCGACGACGTCGAAGATACACAGTCAGGAGGTCGGAATGATCCAACATGGGGCCCGCGAGGCGCGGGCCATTCTGGTGCTTCTGATTCTGTTCGGGGTGACCAGGCCGTCCTCGGGTTACTCCGTGCTTACCCATGAGCAGATCGTCGATCTCCTTTGGAAAGACCAGATTCAGCCACTCCTGCTGAAACGCTTCCCGAGCGCCACTGAAGAAGACGTGCGCAAGGCGCATGCGTATGCCTACGGCGGCTGCGTCGTTCAGGACATGGGGTACTATCCGTTCGGAAACACGTTTTTTAGCGATCTCGTCCACTACGTGCGAAGCGGCGATTTCGTCGTGGCCCTCGTCCAGGAGTCTTCCGACATCAACGAATATGCCTTCGCATTGGGGGCGCTTTCGCACTACTCCTCCGACAACAGCGGCCACCCCACCATCAATCGCGTGGTCGCCCTGGTCTTTCCAAAGCTGCGGGCCAGGTACGGAGACCAGGTCACCTACGCGGACGCTCCTAAAGCCCACATCCAGACCGAGTTCGGCTTCGACATGGTTCAGGTCGCGAAGAACCGCTACACCTCCGATAGCTATCATGACTTCGTTGGTTTTGAAGTGTCCAAGCCCGTGCTC